>CAZXHQ010000254.1:0-5951 GCA_964640145.1 uncultured Rhodothermales bacterium
TCAGCCCTGGGGCTCGCGGTCGATCCCCGAGATCGATTCCCGCTACCCGCTGTGGGACCAGGAGAACTTCATGCGAGACGTCGACGAGGGCCGCTTTTTCCTGCCGGATGCCGAGGAGGGCAAGCGTGAGACGCTCGTCACCACTACGATCGATGCGCAGCCCCAGCAGTGCCTGCGCGTGCCCGGACCGACCTTCAAGACGTTCGTGGCGGCCATCTTTACGGGAGGGTTCTTTCTCTTCGCGACGTTCCACTGGTGGGTGCCTGCGATCACCTGCGGCGTGCTGGCATTCGGGGCCATTCTCGTGTGGATCTGGACGGGCACGGCGCTGGTGCCCGAGAAGCCGGAGAAGGACGTCGGGCTCGGGCTCACGCTTCCGCTCTACGGATCCGGCCCGGCCTCGGTCGGATGGTGGGCGATGTTCATCACCATGCTGGGCGACATGACCGCGTTCGCCGCGATCGTCTTCGGCTACTTCTTCTACTGGACCGTGCACGACGATTTTCCGCCTGATCCTGCGGCCGGCCCCGGACTCTTCTGGCCGCTTCTCGCCGCCGGGCTGCTGCTCGCCGCCTGGGCGCTGACGACCCTTGCGAAGCGTTGGAATCGTCACGATCGCGCCGGTGCCTTCTACGGCGCCTGCCTGGGCGGCACCCTCGTCGCATCGGCGGGATGCGCCGCACTGCTGGCCGGCCCGTGGACGACGGGCATGGATCCGACGAGCCACGTCTATCCGGCCGTCGTGTGGCTGCTGGTCGTGTGGACCGCCCTGCACGTCGTCGTCGGAATCGTCATGCAGCTCTACTGCGCTGCGCGGCGCGCAGCCGGCCGCATGAGCGCGGCGCACGACATCGACATCACCAACGTAAGCCTGTACTGGCACTTCGTCGCGCTCACCGCAGCGATCACCGTCGCCGTGATAGCCGGATTCCCACTGGTGTCGTAGCCGACGTGAACCGTCTACCCGAACATAAAGAGAGCTTGTGGATGCTGGCGGCCTCGCCTACGATCTGGGCCGCCCACTTCCTGCTCTCCTACATCACGGCCGCGATCTGGTGCGCGAAGGTGGGCGGGGCGCTCGACACCGTGCGGGTTGCCATCGCCGTCTATACGGGGGCGGCGTTGATAGGGATCGGCATCATGGCGGCTATCGGTCTCCGGCGGCACAAGTTTGGCAGCGCCGCGGTACCGCACGACTTCGACACGCCGGAAGACCGGCATCGATTTCTCGGATTTGCGACCCTCCTGCTCTCCGCGGTGAGCGCCGTCGCCGTCGCCTATGTCGCCATCACCATCCTCTTCATGAAGAGCTGCATCTGATGCGACGCGCTCTGGTTATAGGGGGCCTCCTCGTGCTCATGGCCGTGTGGCTGGGTCCATTGCCGGCCCTGGCAGGTGACGTCTTCTCCGCCCACATGTTTATGCACATGGGCGTGGTGGCTGTCGCGGCGCCGCTTCTGTCGCTGGGCCTCGCCGGAGGGCGGTTCGATCCGGTTCTCCGGCATCCGAGAGCGTTCCATCCGATCGCCGCATCCGTCCTGGAGCTCGTCGTGGTCTGGGCCTGGCACGCGCCCGGACTCCATCATTTCGCGCGCGGCAGCACGGCCGGCCTCGTGGCGGAGCAGGGGATGTTTCTCGCGGCCGGTCTCCTCGTGTGGCTGTCGGCCTTCGGCGGAGGCGGCGAGCGCCGAGCGGCTTCCGGCGTCGTGGGCCTGCTGCTTACCGCTATGCACATGACGCTGCTGGGCGCCCTGCTGGCGCTCGCGTCTCGTCCCCTCTATCATGCAGAAGCAGGCGGGGTGGGCCTGACGCCGCTCGAAGACCAGCACCTCGGCGGCGCCATCATGCTGCTCGTGGGCGGCATCTCGTACCTGGCCGGCGGACTGTCCCTGACGGTCAGACTCCTCAAGCGATCCGTCCTTGAAAACGAGTCGACATGATCAGGCTCCTCAAGAACATCATGCTCTTCGCCGCGGGCCTGTTCGCCGGGCGGACTACGGCCGCGGATCGACCTCCGCACGGCGAGCCCCCGTACGGCCCGCCTCAGCGCGCGGGCTGGAATCGTTTCTTTAAGCGCCTCGCGATGCTCGTTCCGGTGCTGGCCGTGGGCGGCTTTCTGCTGGTGGCCTCCGGCATCGTGCCGATCAAGGCGAGCTCGGGACACTGGGGAATCACGGCGTGGTTTCTGGACTATGCGAAGTCGCGCTCAGTCGCGACCCACTCGATGGGCATCTCGCCGCCTCCGCTCGACGACCGCGCGCTGATCGTGAGGGGCGCGGGTCATTTCGAGACGGGATGCAGGCCGTGTCACGGCAGCGTCTCCGGAGAGCAGCCGCGCGTCCCGGCGGCCATGACGCCGGACCCGCCGTATCTTCCCGACCGGATGGAGAGGTGGGATCCGGAGGAGCTCTTCTACATCGTCAAGCACGGGATTAAATTCACGGGGATGCCGGCATGGCCGGCCCTGGAGCGGGACGATGAGGTGTGGGCGGTGGTTGCGTTCCTTCGACGTCTGACCGACTTGAACGCTGAGCAGTACCGGGATCTCGTCTACGGCAGCCGGCGGGATCCAGCCATGGTTGCAGACGGATCGGACGACGACACGACGGGGACGGTCGTCACGGACGTACACCTGACCCAGGCGCCGCGGGTTGCGGGCGACGACGACGTGCCGCCCCTCGTAGTCGAAAGCTGCGGGAGGTGTCACGGGCAAGGTGGAGAGGGACGGGACGTGAGCGCATTTCCGCGTCTGGCCGGTCAGCGCGGCGAGTACCTCTACCGGGCGCTTCGGGCATATGCGGACGCCGCACGTCCGAGCGGAATCATGGAGCCCGTCGCGGGCGGGATGACGGAGGAGGAGATGCGAGAGCTGGCGCTGTATTTCTCGCAGTCGACGGCTGTCCCTGGGCTGGTCGACGCCGATCCGATCGCGGCCGCCGACACGACGGCCGCACCCGCTGCCGTATTCGACACCACGATGAACCCCGACGACGAGGCCTCCGGGGACGCCGTCGCGCGGGGGCGCGAGATTGCCCATCGAGGCATTCCGGCGCGCAAGGTGCCCTCGTGCGTGGACTGCCACGGACCGGCCCCGGCGCGTCGGAACGCGGCCTATCCGCTGCTCGGCGGCCAATATGCCGACTACATTGTGCTCCAGCTCCGGCTCTTCCAGGAACGAGGGCGCGGAGGCTCGGCCTTCGCCCATCTTATGCATCCCACGACCTGGAAGCTCACCGAGGGCCACATGCGCGACGTCGCGCAGTATTACGAGTCGCTCGCGGCGGACTGATAGCCGAGCGGCTCTGCGGCGCTGCGGTCGCTGACGGCGACCGCAGCGATATCGTGCTGCGCCCGGGCGGCGAGCGCACTGCCTCTGCGCCCATCGCTCGGCGACGGCGGCGATTCCGCAGCGCTGCCCGTCGCTGGGCGATCCGGCCCTTACTCGGCGCCCCTCCTCCTGTGCGGCGGGGGCACCGATCCTCCGTTACGAGTCCGAGACGGTAGTAACCATATGTCAAAAGCGCTCCGGGCGGAGAATCAATTATGCCGTCGCTTCTTTCTTGACTTATGTGGCCGGCAACCGGCTCCGTCGACTCACTACACGAAGGACAAGAGGCACATTATGACACCGAAAAACCTGGAAGACCTGTACCGCTACGAGCTCCGCGATCTCTACAGTGCCGAAACGGACATCATCGACGCGTTACCCCGGATGGTCAAGAAGGCCAACAACCAGAATCTTCAGAAAGCCTTCGAGGAGCATCTCGAACAATCGAAGCGACACAAAGAGCGGCTCGAGACGATTTTCGAACGCATCGGCGAAAGTCCGAAAGGGAAGTCGTGCAAGGCCATCAAGGGGCTCATCGCCGAGGTGGAGGAGCTGATCAAGGATGCCAAAAAGCTCTTCGGCAGTGATTCGCCGCCCGAAGTGCTCGACGCCGGACTCATTGCGCAGGCACAGCGCGTCGAGCACTACGAAATTAGCGGGTATGGCACCGTGGCCACCTATGCGGAGGTGCTCGGACATCTCGACGACAACAAGCTGCTCAGTGCCACGCTGCAGGAAGAGAAGGCCACGGATGCGGAGCTGAACGAACTGGCCAAGTCCATGGTGAATCCGGCCGCCGCGACGACGTGACCTTACGCGGTCGTGCAGGCCGCCGCCACGCACGGGCCTCCTGGGGACGCGCCGACGCGGCCGCGCAAGGTCCTGCGGGAGCGAAGGCGTGCCTGCAACGATGCCGCTACCGATCCCGGCCCTCGTCTCTCGGCCGGCACCGTACCTTACTGGCTTTGTCGGCCGTTTCCCGACCTCCTCTGTCGGAGCGTTTCACGATGATTGATCCCGATGCCGCCAGTATCTGCCTGCTGTCCTTCGAGGGGCCTGACCGATACGCGCTGGCATGCGGCCTGGGCGTACGCATCACGCATCTCGCCGGAACGCTGGCCGCGTGCGGCTTCGACACGCGTCTAAACGCCTGCTTCTGGACAAGGTCATGTTCGTCTCGCGGACCAAGGGACTCCGTTTCGTAGGAGAGCGGCGAACCGCTCCGGTGCCTCAGCTATCGCTGAAGCTGCATTCGAGCGCCCCATCGCTCGACAAGGACGTGCAGAGAGAAGGCGTCGTCTTCTCCGCGGAGCTTCACGCCGTGAACGCGACGCGCCGCACCGCCGGCAGCGCGAAGAGCGAAGGATGCGCCCCGCGGAGAAGGACGCTTCGAACGTCCTGATCAATGAACGATTCCCGATCTCCAGGTACAGGACAGGTGCGGATTGGTTTTCGGTTTCCATGGCGGCCCGCCTCCCACAGGAATGCCGGACGCAGGAATCCTTCGAAAACGAAATGCGCCGCCGTCGCTCCTGAGGGCGACACCGGCGCCTTCCGATCCTGTCGGCACGTCCGCCGTCCGGTCATCCGAACGCGGGCTCGGAGATCATCTCGACGATGCCTCCCGTCTCGGCGTCTGAGCGATGGCGCGCGATGTCAGCTTGCGCCAGGATCCCGATGCAGCGATCGGCATCGTCAACGACGAGGATCCGCCTGACCTGATGCTCCTTCATGGCCATCTCCGCTTCCTGCAGATCTTGATCGGCCCTCGCCGTCACGAGGGATCGGCTCATGGCCTGTTCGACCCGTGCCTCACGGCAGTCTTCACCCTTCGCGACGACGCGGACGACGATGTCTCGGTCGGTGATAATCCCGACGGCGTGCTTCGTGTCCATGTCGTCGACCACGGGGATGGCTCCACAGTCGCAGTCGGACATCATGCGACCTACCTCTCTCAGCCGCATGTCCGGCGTGCAGCACTGCGGGTTCTTCGTCATAATCTCCTGCACCGTCATGGCTGCTCCTCCTTGATTAACGTTGTGCATAACGTTGTGCATAGTGCTCGCCTAAGCCAATCATCCGGTCCGTCGGCAGTTTCGGTGCAAGGCCCGCAAGTACAAGAGCGTTACGGTCGGTCCCATGGGCTTCGCCGACGGGGCGCCTCCACAGGCTAGATCCACGGCAGCGTATGAGCAATTCTCTCGGAATCTATCTGCGCGATCACTTTGCAGGCTCCCGGCTCGCCGTCGACCTGTTGAAGACCATACGTGACGACCATGCAGACGAGCGGCTGGCGGCGTTTGCGGCTGACTTGCTTGATGAGATAGAAGAGGACAGGACCGTCCTCGAGCATCTCATGCACCGCGTCGGCCAGGGACGGCTGGTGGTGCTCAAAGAGGCGGCGGCGTACGTGGCGGAGAAGCTGACCTGGTTAAAGCTTCGGCGTAGCGCGAGCGGCGGTCTCGGCACGCTCCAGGCGCTGGAAACGATGGGACTCGGAATCCAGGGAAAGATCGCTCTGTGGCGCACGCTCGCCCTGATCGCGCCGGAGGATGAGCGGCTTCGGGAGACGGACTTCGAGCGCCTCATCGCCCGGGCGGAGTCGCAGTTTGCTCGCCTCGAA
>CAZXHQ010000255.1:0-5934 GCA_964640145.1 uncultured Rhodothermales bacterium
ATAAGTATTGTCGGATGTTCGGATATGTTTTCGCGCGGTTTCGTTTCCGGCGTGGGGCGGCCGCACGCGGTGATCGATACGGTTAGAAGGACACGTCGACGCCGAACGTAAACTGCTTCGGCAGCGGGTAGTTACCGTCGTCTCGTCCCGGGCTGTTGGAGGCGTCGTTCAGGTCCGTCGCCTGCGGGTTGCTCGGGTAGGGCGAGATCACGAACAGGTTACTGCCCGACGCATAGATGCTCGTTCCCGCGAGGCGTCCCGCGAGGTTGTAACGGACCGTCAGGCTCCTCAGCCAGATATGGGACGCATCCCACAGGAACATGGTATGCTGCGTGTCACGATACTGCTGGCGCGGGGCCGCCCCCCCGATCGGCGTCGGCGTCAGCCCGTCGCCCGGCTGCTGCGGCGAGCGCCAGAAGTTCTTCACGTAGTCGGAGTCGACATTGAACAGTCCGTCGATGTTGCGGGGCGTCGTGATCCACTCGGTGCGGAGGTTCGTGGTACCGAACTCGCCGTTGATCAGCGCGCGAATGTCGAAGCGCCCGATGCTGACGCTGTTCTGCAGGCTGAAGTTGAAGTCCGGGAACGCATCACCCAGGATCGCATAGTCGCCCTCGGGATCCATTACGTCTTCGGTCAGGACGCCGTCCCCATTGAGATCCCGCCAGATCATGGTGCCCGGTACGGCGCCGGCAAAGCTGGCCGTGTTGTCGATCTGTTCCTGCGACGTATAGATGCCGTCCACGACGAAGCCTACGTACGTGGCCATCGGCAATCCCTCGCGATGGATGTATTCTGCCGGCCAGGTGGTGTACCGGATGTCGTTGCCGCCCGGTAGAGAGACGATCTCGTTCTGATTCAGGGCGAAGGTGACCGTGGAATTCCACCGGAAGTTCTCACGGTTCACGTTGGCGGAGTTCATGCTCACCTCGACCCCTCGGTTTCGCACCTTGCCGGTGTTTTCGGTCACGGATGGGAAGCCGGCGACCATGGGCAGCTCCCGGTCGATGAGGAGCTGCGTGGTATTGCGCTGATATACGTCGACGGCCATATCCAGCCGGTCGTAGAGGACGGCGTCGATACCGAGATTAAATTCCTGCGATTTCTCCCAGGACAGGGCGGAATTGCCCATCGTCGCGAGGAAGCGTCCCGCCGCGGCATCGCCGTCCAGCACGTACTCGGTGTCGCCGACAACCCCGAGGCTGGCGTAGTTGCCGATCTGAAGGTTGCCCGTCTCCCCGTAAGAGAGACGTAGTCTAAGCTGCTGCACGTCGGAGACCGTCTGCATCAACGGCTCGTTGTGGAGATTCCAGGCCACGGCGGCAGACGGGAAGGTCGCCCACCGATTGTCCGCCCCGAAGCGCGAGGAGCCGTCGGACCGTATCGTACCCGTGAAGACGTACTTGTCGGCGAGGTTGTAGTTGATCCTTCCGAGCCACGACATGAGAGACCACTCCGACTCCGTCGAGCCCCCGTCGATCTGCGTCGCCACGTTGAAGGTCCGAATCGCATCGCCCGGAAACTCACCTGAAAACAACGAGCCGTTGTTGGTCTGCTGCTGCAGGGTGAAGCCGCCGAGCATATCGATCGCTCCGGGTCCCAGGTCGGACTGCCAGTTCATCGTCGTTTCGCTCAGCCAGTTCAAGTACCGGTCCGTCTCGATATTGCCTACCGGCACGTCGGGAGGCGGCGTGTTGGTGCCTCCGACCGTGGAGGGATTGAAGAAATTGATGTTCGAATTCCGAAAGTCCACGTTGAACTGGGAACGAGCCCGCAGTCCGGCGATGAATTCGTAGTCGACGTATGCGCTGGAGACGGCCCGCAGCGTGCGTGTGTCGTCCTGCACCTGTTTCAGGAATTCGACCGGATTGGCATCCGACCAGACGCCGGTGCAATTCACCCCGGGTTGAATCTCGTCAGGGGACTCGAGAGGGCATAATCTCCACGGCGCGCCGCCTCCGGAGCCGCGGTCGGTGCCCCCGAAGTTCAACGACCGCTGGGTGTACGACGGTGCCAGATTGAGGCCGATCGCAAGCCGATCCGTCAGATCCGCGCCGATGTTCGCGCGGGCCGATACTCGGTTGAAGTTGTGCGCGTGCATAAGCCCTTCGTCCCGCGTGTACCCGAGCGAGAAGTACGAGCGGAGCTGATCGGTTCCGCCGGCGCCCGAGAGGTGCACGTCGTGGCGGCGCGAGGTACGGAGTATCTCGTCGAACCAGTCGGTCCCTTCTCCATACGCGCTGGGATCACGATACTCGGCTGGAATCTCGTCCGCCGCTCCCTGCGCGACGCGGTCGGCCCAGATGAAGTGCTGAAACTCGGCGAATTCGCGAGCATTCGCCATGTCGGGTACGTCTCGAGCCCACGGTGTATTCCAGCCGCTCGACGCTGAAAGAGTGAATGCGAGCGGCCCGGCCTGTCCGCCCTTCGTGGTTACGAGCACGACGCCGTTGGCAGCCCGCGACCCGTAAATGGCCGTGGCGGAGGCGTCCTTGAGAAGCGTGATCGACTCGATATCATCCGGCGGGATCTCGGCCAGCGGGTTCTGACGCGCGATGTTGCCCTCGCTCTCGGGCTGCGGAAGGGCGAATCCGTCGATTACGTAGAGCGGCTCCCCGCCGGCGCCTACGTTTCCGGTCCCTCGCACCTTGATGCTCGGCCCGCCTCCGGGAATGCCGGATCTGTTTAACACGGTGACGCCGGCAATCTGACCCTCCAGCGCCTGGTCTACGCTGCTTAACGGCCGTCCCTCCAGCTGGTTCAGGTCGATGTTTGAAACCGCCCCCGTGACGGCCTGGCGCTGCTGGACGCCGTAGGCCACCGCCACCACTTCGTCCAGCTCGATGGCGCCCGGCACGAGCCTGATGTCGACGACGGTCGTTTCGCCGGCCTCCACCTGAACGCCCTGTATCCGCTTCGTCACGTAGCCGATGAATGAGGCCTGCAGGTCGTGCGTGCCGGCCTCCACTCCGGAGATCGTAAAGCTGCCGTCGGGACCGGTCGCGGTCCCAATCTGGGTGCCTGCAATGACCACGTTCACGCCGGGCAGCGATTCTCCGCTGAGGCTGTCGGACACCGTGCCCGTAATTTCGCCCGTCTGCGCCCAACCCGACTGGGGCAGCATGACGACAGTGATGAAAAGGATGCTCGCCAGTATCGATTTCGTTAGCTGCATAGCAGTGCGCAGTAGCGGTGATTTAGTACAGGCAACCCGGGCGGCCGGCTACCGGGCCCTTCCTTCCCGGTCCCGGCAAAGCCGACCGATTAACGGACATCCCCTCTTCGGCGATCGCGCCCGGGGTATTTGGCGGGCGATACTACACGCTTCCGACTAACGTAATCGCTCTCATGCACGCATGATCGTCTTGTATACAGGCTGTGTATTTTCGTCTACCAATGACATACAGGCGTTATGCGGCAATAACACGCTCCAAATACCAAAAGTCAAGGTAATTTGAAAGTTTCGCAGGGCCGGGTTGCCCGCCCTGTCTCGACGGCCCGTCAGTTCGATCCTTCCAGCAGGCTGTCCGGTATGGCCTCCGGGCCGGCCTCGAGGAACAGGAACAGGTCCCGCATTTCACCGCGGCTCAGGTTGTTTAGCAGTCCGGCGGGCATGGCCGACTCCGACGACTCCTCGCGCGAGGCGATCTCCGACCTGGGCACCGCAACCTGTGCGCCGCCCGGAACCTGCACGATCACCTCCGTGGCGTCTTCTCGGTAGATCGTCCCGGAAATGCGCTGGTCATCCGTCGTCGTGATCTCCTCCACCGTCCACAGATCCGAGATCGTTTCGGACGGGTGAATCACGGCCTCCACGAGATCTTTGCGCGAGAAGCGCTGGCCGATGGTCGTCAGATCCGGACCAAACTCCTGCCCGAGCGGACCGAACGTATGGCACGTGCCGCAGAATGCCTTTTCGTACGCCGCGGCGCCCTCAGACGGATCGCCCTCGAAACTGGCAGGATTGTAGATCAGATCTTCTTCCAGCTCCTCGTCGGAGAACCATACTTCATACTCCGGGCCGCGGAAGCTGGGCCCGTCGTCACCCTCGGCCACCTGCAGCGTCAGCTGGGGCACCCGTTCCTCCACCATCTCCTGGATCTCCGGCGATTGATGGTCGGCGAAGTCTTCGAGCATATACGTCAAGTAGCCGACAAAGCTGGCGCCGCCTTTCCACTCCTCGTCCCGCACCTTCTCGAACCAGCTGATCATTTGCTCCCGCGACGAATCGTCCCAGCCGGAGCTCATGTTGCTGAGCGCGTACGCATAATGGATTTGCTGCTTCCGGTCGTTTTCCGGATTGTGCAGCTCCGCCGCAATCTCCTCGACGGCATCGGGGGATCCGAGGTGGACGAGCGTGCGGGTGATCTCTCGGTCCAGGCGCCAGTCGCCGGTCGGAAACCGCTCCAGCAGCATGTCCGCCATCCGCGGATAGGGCCCGGGTCCATCATCGCCCCGCCGCCGAGACCGCGCAAACTCGAGCCCCTGATCCTCCAGCATCGTGAGCTGCATCACTCGGACCAGGTTGAGCAGGTCGTCGTCGGGTGGATTAGCCTCGAGCAGCTCGACCTGACGCTCGACGAGGAACGTCACATCCTTGACGGAAGGGGACTGAATGGTCTGAACGTAGGCCAGCAGGGCCTCGGCCGCCTGCGGATATTCATCGAGCTCCAGGGCCGCCTCCCGCCACGTATTGCGGTTGAGCTTCCGAAGCAGCTCGCGCGCGGCATACCGGACGAATCGTTCGTCGCTGGCGAGGAGGGGGAACACGTCCTCGACTGCGGAAAAGGGCACGTCCAGCGCCGGATGCACGCCGGTTCGAATCAGTGCTTCGGCGGCTCTCCGCTGAACGAACGGCTCGGCATCCTTCAGGCGGCCGGCCAGCGCACGACGGGCAGAATCCGTCGCGTGCAGGCCCAGGTAGTAGGTCGCCGCGGCGCGCAGCTCCCATGCGGCGTCGTCGAGCAGCGAGCCCAGCAAATCCTCATCGAGTCCCGATCCGAAGACGTGGAGCAGCTCGAGAGCACGAACGCGGCGGTCCGTGGCGGACTCCGTGTTCGTCGCCTCGGCCGTGAGGGCCCCGTCCCAGGCGGACAATCCCATCTCGTCGCGGATCCGCTCGGCTTCAGCCCGGCTCCAGGCGGAACGAGGCTGCGCCAGGGTGAGTGCCCGATCGACGTCCGACGTCGCTTCCGGCGCGGCCGGCCGATCCGGCCCGGTATAGATGACCCGGTAGACGCCGCCCTCCGTATCGCGGCCGCCGAGGGCGAAGTAGACGTTGCCGTCCGGGCCCGTCTCGACGTCGGTCACGTTCAGCGGCTCGCCGTAGACGAAATTCTCACTGCCGTCCTGGGCGTACGTGGCACCGTCCCTCGTCAGTCTACCCAAGATGATCCGCCCACGCGACCAGTCCGCCTGGAGAAATGCGTCCCAGTACTCCGACGGATAATTGTAGGACTGATAGAACGTCACGCCGGTCGGCGAGCCTCGTCCGAGGTCCTCCATCGGAGGCAGCGTATCTATGATGTAGTCGAAAAGTTTTCGCGACCCGGTCCGCCAGCCGTAGTCGCCGCCCGGCACCGCATGCACCGATCGCGTCTCACGGAACCAGGGCAGGTCGCGGTCCCATTCCATGTCGGAGTCATACGTAAACAGCTCGCCCATCATGTTGAAGGCGCCGTCATACTGATTCCGGAATCCGCCCACGACGAGTTCCCAGTCGGAGTCCGGCTCCGCCAGGTTCTTCCGGACGAACGTGCCGCCCGGCATCCGATATTGAGCGGCGTGTCCGCGCGGATCCGTGCGCTGGAGTGCGAGCACGCCCTCCTTGTAATCGCGAAGCGGTGAGAGCGGCGCGGGCGTAGAATACTGCCCGGACATGTTGCCGAGCGTCCAGTAGAGAAAGCCGTCCGGTCCGAAGAAGGGCTGATGCGG
>CAZXHQ010000256.1:0-5905 GCA_964640145.1 uncultured Rhodothermales bacterium
ATGCATCGTGGTCTATGGCGACTACGACGTCGACGGCACGACGGCTGCCGCCCTCCTCGTATCGTCGTTGCGCGACCTGGGCGGCGACGTCTCTTTCGTCGTTCCCGACCGATACAAAGATGGCTATGGACTCAGTCGCTCCGGACTCGATCGCTGCGGTGAACCCGAGCTGCTCATCGCCGTCGACTGCGGCGTGACCGCGGTCGAGGAGGTCGCGGTCGCGCGCGCAAGAGGCATAGACGTGATTATCTGCGACCATCATACGCCGAAACCGGAGCTTCCCGAGGCGGTCGCCGTGATCGATCCCAAGCGGACGGACTGCCCCTATCCGTTTAAGGAGCTCTGCGGCTGCGGCGTGGCCTTCAAGCTGCTGCAGGCCGTTCTCGTGCGTCTCGGCGATGCGCCGGCGAAGGCCGACGCATATCTCGATCTGGTGGCGATCGCAACGGCGAGCGACATCGTGCCCGTGCGCGGCGAGAACCGCATTCTCCTCTTCCACGGCCTCCAACGGCTGCAGTCCGAGCCCCGTCTCGGCATCCGCGCCCTGGCCGCCGTCGCCGACCAGGACCTCGCCGCCTGCACGTCCAGAGACCTCGTCTTCGCCATCGGGCCGCGCATCAATGCAGCGGGGCGCCTGAGCAGCGCTGAAACGGCCGTCGACCTTCTTCTGGCCTCCGACCCCCGCCAGGCGCAGCAGCTGGCGGCGGAGCTCGACGAGCTCAACCGCCGGCGACGTGCACTCGACCGGGATACCCGCGATGCGGCCATGGAGCTGGCCGAACGCCAGCTGACCTCCCGCATGCGGCACGCCGTCGTGCTCCACCAGGACGACTGGCACCTCGGCGTCATCGGAATCGTCGCCAGCCGCCTCGTCGAACGGTTCTATCGGCCGACGATTCTGCTGGGAACCAACAACGGCCTCGCCAGGGGCTCGGCCCGCTCGATTGCGGGGATTAATGTCTATGATGCGCTCAAGGAGTGCGGAGACCTCCTGCTGCAGTACGGCGGACACGATTTCGCGGCCGGCATGGCGCTCGAAATAGAGAACGTACCGGCCTTTCGAGAGCGCTTTGATGCCGCGGTGGGCCGGGCCGTGACGCCGGAGCTCCTGACGCCGGCCATTCACGTCGACGCCCGGCTGGACCTTCACGACGTGGATCGTAGGTTCTGGGCGGTCCTTCGACAGTTTGCCCCCTTCGGGCCGACGAACGACCGGCCCGTCTTCCAATCGAACGGTCTCCGGCTCTCCCGACGGGCCCGCACCGTGGGGCGCGACGACATGCATCTCAAATTCACGGTATGCCGAAACGGCTCCGCACCGATGGAAGCCATCGGATTCGGCCTCGGCAATCGCCTCGACGTCGCCGAGCAGAGCTGGCGCGACGGCACGCCGATCGACGTGCTCTACTCGATCGACGAGAACACGTGGAACGGTCAAACCACACTTCAACTCCAGGCGAAGGATCTCCGGCTGAGCGAGACTGGCGGCTGAGCGGCTCAGTCGATGACCGTTTCCCCGCGCCTGGCACTCGCCGTAGCAAGCAGGCAAAGACCGGGCACGGAAGGGTCGCTGATCGAATAGAAGACGTTTAACCCGTCTTTTCTTCGCCCGAGCAGGCCCGTTCGAGCCATCATCAGAAGATGTTTGCTCACGTTCGCCTGTCGGTGTCCCGTGGCCTCGACGAGTTCCTGCACGCTCAACTCTCCATGTATGTGCAGCTGGTTGATAAGCTCGAGGCGGACGGTCTCGCTGAGCAGCTTGAATCGTTTCGCGGCGGCGCCGATCTGCTCCTCGGGAATCAGGTGATGTGACATGGCATATGGACGACTACTTCTATGACGGGAGCCTCGACGGCAAGCGAACGCCGCTCGGTCACGGCCCGGCGCCTGTCGCAACCGGTCATTGGGTACTTGCTCGCCTGTCGATACGATCCGCCGCGCGCCTCCATTCTGCCTGCAGATTGTAAAAATGGACGTATATGTGCCGCGTCGCGCCCGGCCTGCCTTCCCATCATGAACCCAGGAGCGTAACTGCGAAGTTCCTACCTCACAGTACGAGGCTTTAGCACGACGTGGACGTACGATTCGTATGGATATGGACGAGCGGATGTCGACAGGCATCGAGGGCTTTGACGAGATCCTGTCGGGCGGGTTGATCCCCGGTCACAGCTACCTGCTGGTCGGCGCCGCCGGCACGGGCAAGACGATCGCATCGCTTCAGTGGTTGCGCAAGGGCGAACGCCGCGGAGAGCCCGGCCTGTACCTCACGCTGGCCGAGCCGATCGACAACATCCAGCGGAACGTCAACAATTTCGGATGGGACCTCAGTGACCTGAACATCATCGACCTGAACCCTAGCAGCGACGGGGCCGACGGGCGCATTCAAGAATACAGCGTCTTCGATCCCAGCGAGGTCGAACGCATGCCGATGTGGGATCGCATCTATGAAGCCGTGCGGGAATCGAAAGCCACGCGCGTCGTGATCGACTCCGTGACGCAGCTCCGCTATCTCTCGGCCGACGACTACCAGTTCAGGAAACAGGTTCTCGGGCTCGTCTCCTTCCTGCACCGGCACGGGTGCACCTCGTACCTTACCTACGAGCCGTCCGAACTCGAACACGAAGCGTCGGTCGCCCTGGCCGTGGACGGCATCATCCGGCTGCGCATGAACGTCTCGCCGAACCGCGTCGTCGGCCTACGAAGCATCCAGATCGAGAAGCTCCGCGGATCCGACTTCATATCGGGATATCATCCCATGCGATTCACCGCCGAGGGCATCCGCGTTTTCCCTCGGCGCGTGGAAGCGCCCGGCGACGTTCGGCCGGGACAGGTGCAGCTCGCCTCGGGGATCGAAGGTCTGGATCATCTACTGGGTGGTGGACTCGAAGACGGCACGACGACCATCGTGTCCGGCCCGGCCGGAGCCGGCAAGACGACGCTGGGCATGCAATTTCTCGCACAAGCGGTCAGCAAAGGCCGGCGCGCCGCGATGTTCACCTTCGAGGAAGCGCCGGGGTCGATTATCGCCCGCGCGGAGGATGTCGGCATTCCCGCCCAGAGCATGATCGATGAAGAGATGCTGGAAATGGTGCGGGTGAATCCCATGCAGCTCTATCCCGACGAATTCCTGGGCCTGCTGCGTAGCGTCGTCACCGACGGCGGCGTCGAGGTGCTCGTCGTCGACAGCCTCCGCGGATACGACCTGGCCATGGAGGAATTCGGTTCGCCGGTCGCCAACATCCACAATATGGTCACCTTCCTCAACCGGGAACGCGTGACCACGATTTTGATGAACGAAACACAGCAGATAACGGGAGACCTCGTCGCGACGGAGATCGGCGTCAGCTATGCGGTCGACAATATCCTGCTGCTGCGCTATGCCGAGCATAAACACCGCGTCATCAAGGTGATCGCCTGCCTGAAGAAGCGGCACAGCGTCATGGAAACCAGCCTGAGGGAGTTCGAGATTACGAGCAGCGGCATCACGGTCAGCGACCCGGTCGACGATCTGCAGGGAATACTTACCGGGGCGCCGTTCAGCCGCCCTGCGCCTACGTCGATTGCTCCGTCCCATCGGTGAACGTCGAAGACAAACATACGGTCGCTCTCTTCCTGGCCGCCGACGCGGACCGGGCGCTTCTCTCGGAATATTTGAAGACCTCCGGCATGCGCGTCGTCTGCATGGAGGATGTGCGGCCGGACCGCGCGTACTGGCGAGACGTCAGTCTCATCCTCGCCGACAGCCAGGCCGCGCGGTCCGTCGGTAAGGATCTGCTCAAGCTCAAATGGCGCGTGGGCTCGATTTTCTTGCCGATTCTCATCGTCCTCCCGCAGCACGAAGACAGCCTCCCCTGGCTGCGGGCGGGATTCGACGACGTGCTGCGCATGCCGATAAAAAAGGCCGAGCTCAGCGCGAGGCTGAACGTCTTCCTGCGCCTGCGCGAGGGGTCGGAGAAACGCTACCAGACCTTCGTGGAAAATGCCCTCGTCGGTATCTTCCGAATGACCCCCGACGAACGGCTGCTCATGGCCAACCCGGCGCTCGTCGGCATGCTCGGCTACGAGAGCCAGGACGAGCTCGCCCATGCCGAACGCGAACCTGGAACGGGGGCCCGCTTTCTCAGCGCGCTGCTGAATGAATGCCGCCAGTCCGGCGGCGACGTATCGGGCCACGACGTCATGTGGCAGCGCGAAGGCGAGGCGGACCGCTATTATCGGCTCAACGCGACCGCCTCGCGCGATGACGACGGCATCGTGTTTTTCGAGGGCACGCTCGAGGACGTTACGGAGCGGAAGGAGTATGAACGCGCCCTGAGGGAGGCCAAGGAGGCGGCCGAACGGGCCAACCGGGCCAAGTCCGTCTTCCTGGCCAACATGAGCCACGAGATCCGGACGCCGCTCACGGGAATCATCGGATTCACCTCGCATCTGGCCGGCCGCGTCGGGGAGCGCGAAAAGAAGTACGTCGAGCTCATCGAACGCAGCGGCCGCCGGTTGATGGACACGCTGGAGTCCATTCTCACGCTTGCAAAACTGGAGGCCGACCGGCTCTCGGTCGGCGCGGAACCGCTGAACGTTGCGGACGAGCTCGACGAGATCGTGCTGCTCTTCCAGAAGCGAGCCGAGGAAAAGGGGCTGCGCCTGTCGCTGGAAGTCGAAGACAATGCCGCGTCCGCCCAGGCGAAGCTGGACCGCGGCGCGCTGAGCAGCGTGGTTCAGAACCTCGTCGGTAACGCCGTCAAGTTCACGGACGAAGGCTCCGTGTCGGTCGTCGTCCGCACGCAGGAAGGGCAGGTACGCATCGAAGTCGAGGATACCGGGATCGGGATGTCGGCCGAGTTCATGGACGACCTCTTCGAGCCCTTCAAGCAGGAGAGCAGCGGACTCGACCGTTCGCACGAGGGAAGCGGACTTGGCCTTTCCATCTCTAAAGGATTGGTCGGCCTCATGGGAGGCAGCATCACCGTGAAAAGCAGGAGAGGCGAGGGCTCGAGGTTCACCGTTTCATTTCCCCTCTACCACGCCTCCGGCACGCCCGCCGTCCCCGACGATGCGGAGGACGAGCCCGCCGAGGTGCCTCCGAAGGCCGGCATCCTGCTCGTGGAGGACAATGACGAGACCCGGTTTCTCGTCGAGAGTCTGCTCGAGGATACCTGCCGGATCCGCGTCGCCAGGAACTCGTCGGAAGCCCTCGATCGCGCTCGCGCAGAATCATTCGACATCGTGCTCATGGACATCAACCTCGGGGACGGCCGCAGCGGCGACGAGGCGGCGCGGAAAATCCGGCAGATCGATGGGTACGCGGACGTGCCGATCGTGGCCGTGACCGCCTACGCACTGCCGGGCGACCGCGAAAAATTCCTCTCCAACGGGTTCAGCGGTTACCTCAGCAAGCCCTTTACGGCCGAAGAACTGATGGATACGATCAGCCGGACCCTCGAGAACCGCGCAGTCTCCGCCGACGAGCCTTCTGCCGAAGCCGGCCTCTAATCCGGTGCTGCGGCAGCCGGGGTCCGCACCGAACGTCCCATCCAGCTGTCGCGGAGGCGCCCCTGAGTACCGCATCTTCGACGGAGGAGGCGCCCTACCCCACCGGGAGTCGCGGCGGCTCCGCCCACGAACCAGCAGCTGCCGAAGGCGCGTTAAAGACCGTCCTCTCGAGCTTCGAGCGGCGTGAAGATCTCAAGCAATCGGAAAAAGCAATCCTATGAGCACACCGCCCAAACTTCGCCGCCGGCTCGAAGAGGTTCTCACGTGGAATTCCGCACACGCCGATCTCGAGAGGGCCGTGAAGAACGTCCCCCCCGAACACCGGGGGCGCCGGGCCGGCGACGTGCCGTACACCCTCTGGCAACTGCTCGAACACGTTCGGCTGGCGCAGGCGGATATCCTCGAGTACTGCTCG
>CAZXHQ010000257.1:0-5903 GCA_964640145.1 uncultured Rhodothermales bacterium
AGACGCCATCGAAGTCCGAACCCAGGCCGACGTGGTTGATGCCGGCGACCTCCGCCACATGCTCGATGTGGTCGACCACGTCTTCGACGGTGGCCCCCGGCAGGCCCCGCTCGCTCTTAAGCTGATAGACGACGCTCCAGAGGTTGTTCAAGCTGGCCTGTCGGCCGCCAAGGCGCCGATATGCTTCGGCCATCAGACTGTCCGAGAGGTGCGGGTTTACGGTTGCATCGAAGAAGTTGATCATGGCGATCCCCCCGTTCTCAGCGAGCGCGCGCAGCATTCCGTCGTCCACGTTGCGAACGTTGTCGACGAGGGCCCGGGCGGAGGAATGCGACAGCATCACGGGCGCCCGAGAGACCTCTACGGCGTCGTAGAATGTGGCGTCGGAGGCGTGCGAGAGGTCGACGATCATGCCGAGCCGGTTCATCGCCTCGACCATCGCGCGGCCCCTGTCGTTCAGCCCGCCCCACTGCGGCGGCGACTGCGAGGATTCCGCCCACGAATTGTTGTTGATGTGCGTCAGCGTCACGTAGCGGATGCCCGCCTGGTAGAGCGTCTCGAGCGTATCCACCGAGGCGGCCAGGGCGTTGCCGCCTTCGAGGCCGAGCAGCACGGCCTTGCGTCCCGATCGGGCGATGCGCCGGACGTCCGCCGCCGTCAGGGCCAGCTCGGCGCTGTCGGGCACGGCAGCCAGCTCGCGTTTGACCGCCGCGATCTGCCGGCGCGCCCGGCCCACGGCCGGTGCGCCCTCGCCGAAGTGATGCGCCACGTAGATCGAAAGAAAGGCGGCATCGAGCCCTCCTTCGAACATGCGGGGTAGGTCCACGTGCGAGGCGTGGGCCGGGTGCCGATCCCTGAACGCATAACCCTGATCGACCATGAGCGTCGGCACGTCGACGTGCCCGTCGAGCACGATCGCATTGTAGTGGACGCGCAGCGCCTCCTCCCACAGAGCGTCTTCCTGGATCAGGACGCGCCGCCGCACGGGGGGCATCAGCACGTCCCCTCCGTCGACGGCCGGCGTGTCCGCGACCGCGACCGTGCGGCCCCGAACCTGCGACGTATCGTTCGCCTCGGAGCGGGTCTCCGGGCGGCAGGCGCAAACGGACAGAATCAGAGCTATGTGGATGGCTGCGCGCATGGCGCCGGAAGGAACGATAGCGTACCGAACATACGGAGGCGGCCGATCTGCCGCAATGTGCAGACCGGCCGTTGGTTCCGCTCGGCGGTCTTAAGAAATCACTCCAGCACCCGTACGCGCGTCGTCGACGCGTCGATCTGGTCGACGTGCGCCTCACCGTCGCTGATCATCCGCGTGCTCACCCCTTCGGCGCCGCCCAGCACGATCTCGAGCGCACCGTTGGGGCCGGAGACGAGGATGGTAATGGTCTCCACGATGGGCTCCCCGTCCTCGTCCATCTCGAGGTCCTCTACGGCCCGGAAGGTAAATTCCGTGATGCCGGGGCCGCGGGCGACGTGGTCGTAGGTAAGGCCGCCGAGAAAGGCGGTGTCGTCGAGCTGGATATTCGTGTTGCCGACGGCCTTGACTCTCGTTCCCTCGACCTTCACCGTAACGGCCGTCCCGCCGGCGAGGGGATTACCGTTCTGATCGGTGACGCTCAGCTGGTAGGTCTGACCGAGCCTGGCTTGCGTCGGCGAGACGGTCATGACGGGCACCCCGCTCATCACGACGGCCGTCCGGCTGGTTACGATCTCCTGGTTCCCATCGGCCGTCGATGCGGTGATGACGGCGATCCCGTCGGAGGGAAGTGGATTGGCTGAGGTCAAGGTCACGCCCCCTCGACCCTGATCGTCCGTCAGTATAGATCCGCCGATTACGCCCGAATCGGTCGTGAAGTAGACCGCCGTCTGGGGTTTGACGGGATTGCCGTACGCGTCTCCCACGATGACGGAAACGTCGTTCTCGAGTCCATAGCGCCGGAGCCCCGGAAAATTGAACCGGTCCGGGCCCAGCGAAAAGTGAGCCTGATCGGGAAGGCCTCCGTGGATTGCAATGGATACCGGCTTGGAGCGGACCGCGCCGCCGGAGACGTTTGCCTCGGCGACGATCTGGACGACGCCGGCGCGGGTTCCGCTGGAGAGGTTGACTGTGACCTGGCCGTTGTTGTCCGTTCTCGCGGACCGCGGATGAATGAACTCCCCGCCTCCCGGTCCGACGCCCAGGGAGAACTCGACGTCGGCCGACTCGTCGAGGACCACCGGGCGTCCGAGCGAGTCGGCGAGCTGGAAGGTGAGCGTGGCCACTTCCTGGGACCCGCTTTCCTTGACGCCGATGCTCTGCGCACTCTGGTTCATCAGCAGGATGTTGGAGGCGCTGCCCGAGATGGGATCCCCTTCCGCCGTCTGGGAGATGCGCAGGGTCGGGACGTTGATCCGGCGTCCCGCCATGGCGAGGACCTCCGTCGCGGAGCTCGTGTAGCCGTCCTGCGTGGCGGCGACCCGGAGCTCCATCGTGCTGTCTACCTCGACGTCGAAATCATAGGCGCCGTCTTCATCCGCCTCAAAGAGCAGATCGAATGGAAGCACGCGGACGAAGGCGTTGGGGACCGGATTGTTGGATTGCGCATCGAGTACCTTGCCGTTGAGGGCGACGATGCCGCTGGTGTCCTCTTCTCCCTGGAGGTCGCAGGCGGCGAGCGTCAGGCACAGGAGCGGGGTCAGGAGAGCGAATGTCTGATGCCGCATGTTTACGGAGAATCGTTAGTGAGATGTTGCCAGTCGGGTATCGGCACATCTGCCTACTTCTTAAACGAGCGGGCGATCACACGATGGTTGCACGGCTGAGGAAACCGGCGATGCGGTGTCGGCTGTATCTTACTTGTTAGAATGTCCTTTGCCGGCGCCGGCACGGTCGGTCCTGATCGTCACATTAGATGAATGTACATGCGTAACATCACGTGCTCTGCTCTCGCTCTGGCCGTTTTGCTCCTGCTCGCGAGCGGGTGCGATTCGGGGGACCCGGTCGACGAACCCCATCCCCGGGATGTCGCCGGCGTGTATACCTTTACCGAGTTTATCTTCCAGCCGAGTGGACAGGCTGTCCAGCCGATCGTCGTGCTGGATACCCTCGAGCAGTCGCAGACCAATCTGCGACTCTCGAGCGGCGGAGAGTTCAGTCTGACGTATCAGTTCGTCAACGGGGATCTGTATTTTCCAAGCGGCGAGTTTACCGTCAGCGCGCAGTCGGTGCGGCTGACCGTCAGCGAGGGCGCTCGCGACCATTTCCAGAGGCTCCTGCTGCCCGACCGGTTTGCACTCCGGCGCAGCGTGGACGATCCGAACCTGCTGACGGCTGAGATTCCGCAAACCATCAACCCCTCCGAGTTTTCCGACCGATACGAAGGGGTCGAAGAGATGACCGGAACGATGCGGCTGCGCCTGGTGAAAGAGTAAGAGCCTACCCCCGCCGATCCCTTCATGGACGTACGTACCAAATGTCGGATAACCTTCGTCTCGCTTCTGTTCAGATTATCGTGGCCCTGCTCTGTTTCGCCGGCGCCGCGTCCGTGCAGGCGCAGGTCCGCGGTATCAGCTATACCGTTGCACCGATAGGAGAGCAGGTCTTCTTCGGTGACAATGCCGGCCTGAACCGTGCTTTCGTCTATGGCGGCAAAGCCGGCTTTGGCTTCGGCCGGTTCGTCGAGCTCGACTTCATCTACCTTCGCGGCGGCGGGCTGACGACCGACTTCAGCCGCGTCACCGGGATTTCCCAGGAGACCCGCGACCGGCTCGCGGACCTGTCGCCTCGGGAGGTAGACCTGCAGCGATACGGCGGCACGCTGAAGCTGAATCTACCGACCGAGCCGGTCCTGCCGTTCGTCCTCCTGGGTGCCGGCATCATTCGGTTCGCCCCGGAGCATCTCAATGAGACGCGAACGATCTACCTCGGAGGAGGCGGCGGCGTACAGTTTGCCGTCGCAGGACGGTATGCACTCGCATTCTCCGTGCATCGTTTCTCATACCGGTACAACCTCGGCTCCACCTTTTTCGACGACCTGGATCTGACCGACGTGGGACTCGGCCCCCAGAGCTTCAACCAGACCCAGATCAACAACTGGGCGCTACGCGCCGGATTACAGGTATACGTGGGAGGGCGGTCTCCCGGCGAGGAGACGGAGCTGGACCGAGCCCTACGAGAGCAGCTCTCGGGTGGATTTCGAGGGCTGAGCCTGCGAATAGAGCCGTCGGTGAGCTCACTCGCCTTCCACGACGACCTCGGTTTTCGTAGCGACCAGCGCTTCCTGGGCGTGTACGCCGGGCTGAACCTCGGTCCCTATCTCGGCGTCCGCGGCTTCTACTGGAGAGGCCTGCAGGGCGAGGGCTTCGATTTCCAGAAGCTGCAAGCCTATGGGGGCGAGCTTCGTTTCGAGCTCGGCGCGGGCCCGTCCCTGTCGCCCTTTCTCAGCGCCGGCGGCGGCTATATGGATGTGCTGGAGGGGTACGCGGGCCGCGACGGGTCGGCCCCCGGAGACGAGCCGTTCGTGCTCGTCGGTGCCGGCGCCGTGCTGCCCATCAACGAGGCCCTTTCGCTCAATGCGGCGGCGCGGTCCGTGCTCATGGGCGAAGAGGGCGTGCACAACGTCGACGATCCGGGTCAGGTTCGTGCGAGCTGGATGTATTCGGCCGGACTCAATTTCGCCTTTGGTGAGCGGGCCGAGGGAACGATCCGCGGGGTGGAGCCTCAGGCCGCGGCCCTGCGGGCTGAGCTTCGAGAGTCGGAAGCTCGATTGGATTCGCTGGCGCAGGAATTGCGGAACATACAAAGGGGAGAGTCCGCCGACGGGGGCGTTGCTCGTGCGGCCGAGGACGACACCACGGCTGCGCCGGCGACATCCGCTCGAGAGCCGCGACTGGTTACGCTGCCGCTGCCCGAGGAGGGTGAGCTCTACGTGCGCTTCGGCAGCCCGGGCGGGGTCAGCATCGAATCGATTTCCGGAGATGGACAGTCGATAGAATCCTTCTCCGGAGCGACCCTGACCCCGGAACAGATCGAAGACGTCGTTCGGCAAACGGTCCGCGAGCAGCTCGGCGACGCCGATCGGACGGACGTCACCGCCGCGCAGGTAGATCGCATCGAAGAGATGCTGATCGACCGGCTCGACGCGATGGAAGAGCGCCTGCAGAATCAGCTCGAAGGCGAGCTGCGTCGAATCGAAGAGGCACCGGATCAACGGACGCCGGTCGTCGTCGAACCGTCGCCTGCGGCGGCGACGCCTCAGGCCCGCTATCAGGCAGGGGTGCGCTCCGTCCGGCTCTTCACAGGGGTCCACGTCGGAGCGCCGAACATGGGTATCGTCGGGATCCGTCTCGACGTCGGACCGAACGTGTTAGGCCCGCTCTCCCTACAGCCTGAATTTGCGCTCGGGTTGGGGGCGGAGACGTACGCCTACCACCTGGGTGTCGACGCAGTCTACGCGCTGCCGATTGTCGAGCGCATGGCCAGCGGATTCGAGCCGTACGCCGGGCTCGGCCTCGGAACGCTCGGCTTCAACGAAGCGCCCGCCGACAGGCCCGGCATTCAGATGACGCTTAACGCACGGGTGGGAGCCGACTTCAATTTGCCGTGGGGCCGACTCTTCGCCGAATATGCCACGTACAACCTGTTCACGTACGACCGAATGGTGGTGGGATATCGCCTCAGCCTATGAGAATATCGACCGCGTGCGTTCTTCTCGTGGTAGCGTCCGCCGCGATGTGTACGGTACCCTCGTTCGCGCAGTCAGACACGACGCAGCGCACGATCACCATACTGGCGCCGGAGGTCGGCATCCTCTACGTCCGGTACGGCTCGCCGGGCGGCGTGCATATTCGCTCGCGAAGGGGCGGCGATGAAGCGCAGGTGCCGGCGCGAGCAGAAGCCGTCGATCTGGAGCGCCTCGCTC
>CAZXHQ010000258.1:0-5902 GCA_964640145.1 uncultured Rhodothermales bacterium
CGCACGGCCCACCCATCTACTGCGATGTCTGCGGATCTTCGACAGGGTCTGCCGTCATGCATTAAACACTAGACGACATCAGCACGTGACCGAAACATGGGCGTTGATCCAGGAAACGTCGATTTGCGATCTGTGCCGGCCGCCTGCCCCTCCTTCGAGGTTCACGTCATCGACCAGGTCGGCAGCAAGTTCGGGCAGACGGGCCTCGTGGATGCCGATGTGGACGGCGATCGGGACGTCGTCGCCAAGCCGTGGTCCACCGGCAACGAGCACTATTTTCCTGCGCAACATGCTGGCGGAGCATGGACGGTGAGAGCGGCGCACGACGGCCGGATGGCTGCGTTCGACCCGCCCGATCCTGGACCGCCGCCGGCCCACTGCTATGTATCAACGTCTAATCTAATCCGCGGCTCTGACAGGCCGAGCGAGGAAATCATTGATCACGGAGGAGATCTGACTTCGACGGCAGTTGAACGAAACGTGTCCGCAGTCGCTCGCGGTTTCGTAAATCTCCCCGTCTACCAGGCGCGCGAACGTCCTGGAGGCGTCCGGCGCAACGAGATGGTCGTAGGTCGCAATCACGACGAGCAGCTCGGCGCGGACGAGTCTCGCCGCTTCGACCATCGATCCGCCGAAGGGCTCCGACACGTCGTGCAGGCGCATCGTCCACGTCTGGCTCAAGCGATCGTCGACCTCGAAGGAGGGGTCCGCCTCGTCGATCTCGCGGAGCATCGCGTCGAATTCCCCGGGGGGCGTCTCGCGCTCATGGTACTGCGGCGTGCGGGTGAAGAGGTTGATGACGAGGCCGAATCGGGAGGAGGCATCCGCGCATCCTTCGGACCGGCATCGCTCCAGCACGCGGATCACGTGCGTCCACAGCATGAGGTCCCACGACGACATCTGAGGCGTGCCGACGATCGACACGGCCTTGGCGGCGGCGTCGGGGTAGGTCGTCATCCATTCGAATACCTGCATGCCGCCCATCGAGATGCCGATCAGGGCGTGGAGCCGGTCGAGCCCGAAGACGTCCTGCAGAACCCGGCGCTGGGCGCGTACCATGTCGCGGATGGTGTAGCGGGGAAAGGCGGCGCCCGGCTGCGCCGTACTGTTGCTGGGGGATGAGGAGGCGCCGGAGCCGAAGGCATCTACGGCGATCACGAAATACTCGGTGCTGTCGGCATATCCGCCTGCTCCGAGGAAGGACTCCAGAGAAGCGCTCGTCCCCCCGTACCAGCTTGGAAAGAGGATGGCATTGGAGCGGTCGACATTCAGCTCGCCGGCCGTGCGGTATCCGACGCGGCAGTCGCGGATAACCTCCCCGCTCTCGAGGGGACAGTCGCCCAGCTCGGCCACCTCCAGGTCGAACTGCGCGGTCGCCTCGACGGGCAGCGCGACAAGCAGCAGCAGAAGAAGGCACGTCCACGGTGCGTGTCTTGATGGCGTCGCTGACACGTCCCGCGGTCGTGACCATCCTGTATGGTCATGAAACAAGTTCCAATCTAAGCTCATAATATATCCGAGGTTCTCGTTCTCGGCGGACAGCTGCGAGCGAGCATCTACCCTAATAAACCTACTAAACAGCGACTGCATAGACCATGGCGCGCAGGAAGAGTGAGAAGGCAGACCTCAAGGACAAGTACCCGCTCTATATGGAGATCGGACTGGTCCTCACCCTGGCCTTGCTGGTCGTTGCCTTCCGGGTCAATCTGAACTCCGGTGCGGAGACCGACTGGGAGGCACCCGAGCAAGAGCAGATAGAGATGGAGGAAATCCTCCAGACCGAACAGATTGAACAACCGCCTCCGCCTCCGAAGCCGCCGGTGCCGGTAGAGGTGCCCAATGACGAAACGCTCGAAGATGAAGCGTTGAATCTTGATGCGTCCCTGGACCTGGACGAGGGTCCTGCCGAGGCGCCGCCGCCGCCGCCGGAAGAGGAAGAAGAGGAAGAAGAAGAGCCTGAGGTCTTCGTCGTCGTCGAGAACATGCCGGAGCTGATCGGCGGGCTGGCTTCGATACAGGAGCACATTACGTATCCTGAGATGGCCAAGAAGGCCGGCGTTGAGGGTCGCGTAATCGTTCAGTTCGTCGTCGACGAGCAGGGCAACGTGCAGGACCCGCAGGTCGTCCGCGGCCTGGGTGCCGGCCTCGACGAAGTAGCCGTGAACGCCGTGAAGCAGGCGAAATTCAAGCCGGGCATGCAGCGCGGCCAGGCCGTCAAAGTTAAGATGTCCCTTCCGGTGACCTTCCGTCTCCGATAGCGCGGACGTCGGTCTCATCTATGAAGAAGGCCCTTCGGACTGCACGCAGCGCCGGAGGGCCTTCTCTATGCTTGCGCCGTATCTGAGGCCTATTCGCTGCTCTCGTCCTCGTCTTCCTTCTTCGCCTTCACCTGGTGTTCGAGCACGTTGTCGACGAGGCCGTAGTCCCTGGCCTCCTGGGCGCTGAGCCAGTAGTCGCGGTCGGCGTCCTCTTCGATCTGCTCGATCGACTTCTTGGTGTGCTTGCCGAGGATCTCGTAGAGCCGCTGCTTGAGCCAGAGGATCTCCTTCGCCTGGATCTCGATGTCCGATGCCTGACCCTGCGCACCGCCCAGCGGCTGGTGGAGCATGATGCGCGAGTTCGGCAGTGCGCCGCGCTTGCCTTCGGCGCCGGCAGCGAGCAGAACGGATCCCATCGATGCGGCGAGGCCGACGCAAATCGTCGCGATGGGCGCCGAGACCCACTGCATCGTGTCGTAGACGGCGAGCCCGCTGTAGATCACGCCGCCGGGCGAGTTGATGTACATGTTGATATCTCGCTCCGAATCCTCGCTGGCCAGGTACAGTAGCTGTGCCACGGTCAGGTTCGCGATCTGATCATTGATGGGGGTGCCCACGATCACGATCCGCTCCTTCAACAGGCGGCTGAAGATGTCGTAGGCGCGTTCGCCGCGGGTCGTCTGCTCGACGACCATGGGAACGAGCCCGCCGGTGGGCTGATCGCGAAACGGGCCTCCGTAGATGCTGGACGGCACCGAGAGACCGCGAGAGAACTTGATGAAGTCTTCTACCATAGCTGCCGATTAGGCTTCGTGATCTTCGAAAAAGCACTGGTGCTACCGGCCCTTGCAGAACGCGGTTCCAGGCGGTGACGGCCCTCCGCGCGGGCGCGTCATCCGGCCGGCGTGATGATGGACGCGGGCCGGTCCTCCCGCTCGGCTTCCTCCTTTTCTCTGCGGAGCGCGTCCGCCTCCTCCTCGAACGCCTCCGGGCTTTTGTCTTCCACGTCGAACAGCTCGGCCAGCCGGTCGAATACCTTCCGGCTCATGAGCTGCTGTTCGACGCGCCCGATCATGTTCGTGCTCTGATAATACTGCCGGACCATCTGCGGGGAGAGTTCTTCGTTCTGTCCGGCCGCGTCCTCAAAGTACGCGTCGAGTTCCTCGTCGGAGACCTCGAGCTCCTCCCGCTCGATAAATGCGTCGCGGATCAGCATCCATTTGGCCTGGCGTTCCGCCTCGCCGCGATTCGCCTGCCGGAAGGCCTGCTCGTCGAAGTCGTCCGGGAGGTCGCCGTCGTTGCGCTGCTTGACGTCCTCCACGAACGAATCGAGGTACAGCTCGACGGCGGACTCGGGGACCGGAACGGTATGCAGCTCCAGCATCTTCTCGACCATCCGTCCCTCGAGCAGCTCACGTGAGCGCTCCTCCCACGCCTCGGCAAGGTTCTCGCGAAGGTTATCCCGAAGATCCTCGACGCTGATGAACCGGTCGTTGGTGACTTCGCCGACGAAGGCGTCGTCGAGCTCGGGCAGCTCGCGCCGCTTCGCCTCCTTGACGGTCACGCGATAGGGGTGCGTGTGTCGGTGGTCGCCTTCCCCCTGAGGGAGGTCCACCTTGAACGTATCGCCCGCCCTCTTGCCGAGCAGCCCGTCACGAAGCTCCTCGTGAAGGCGCTCGTCGTCGATGAAGAACTCGACGTCTTCTTCTTTCTCTCCGATGATGGGCGTGCCGGACGCCTCGTCGATCCGTTGAAGGTCGATGACGACGTGGAAGTCGTCTCCGATCTCCGCATCGTCGGCCGGCACGAGCTCTGCATGCTCGCGGCGGACACTATCGAGCTGCTCCTCGACGTCTTCGTCGGTGATCTCGCGCTTGAGCCGTGAGACCTTCTCCCCGGCGACGTCGCGCAGCTCGACCTCGGGCCGTACGCCGAAGCGAATCACGGCATGCAGGTCGCCGTCCATCTCGTAGTCTAGCGTCGTCAGCGTCGGCTGGCCGA
Organism: uncultured Rhodothermales bacterium; assembly: GCA_964640145.1. Classification (GTDB taxonomy): domain Bacteria; phylum Bacteroidota; class Rhodothermia; order Rhodothermales; family VXPQ01; genus CAZXHQ01. The sequence goes on from CAZXHQ010000258.1 coordinate 4,260, forward strand.
GCACGTCGTAGTCGTCATTCTCAAGGATCTCGCTGCGGAAGGCCTCCTGCACCTTCTGTTCGGCGATGCCATACGCGATCGCCCGGCCGTGCATCTTCTTGACGAGATTGAGGGGCACCTTCCCGGGCCGGAAGCCCTTCATCTGCGTCTGCCCGCGCTGCCGGCGCAGCGCGGCTTTGATCTCGCCGGCCAGCTCCTCCGCCTTGGCGTCGATTTCGAGTTCGTAGGCAACGTCGCTGACTTGATTGAGCGTGGTCTCCATATTCCGATGTAAGTCTTCGGGCTGCGGGTGGGGCGCCGGTCATCGTACATAAAAGAAAGACGACCGAGCCCGATGGATATCACACTCGCGGATCGGTCGCCAAATTGGGTTCGCTAATACGCGCCGCCGCAAGAAAAGATCAGAGGGCAGGCGAGGGTTCGCAGAGAGGGGATGGCCGTCCGGCCATTCGGAGAGATCCGGGCTCTAAAAGCAGCAGCTCGACGGGCTCGCGATACGGTCGAATCCCGTCCGGCCTGAAAACGGACTCAGAAGTCCAGGCCCACCGAGAAGTAAACCTGCCGATCACCGAATTGACGCCCATCGTACGGCCATGCAAAATCCACCCGCATCGGATATCCGAGCAGAATCGTTCGCAGCCCGAAGCCCGTGCCGACGAGCAGATCGTCCAGCAGGCGGCGCCCCTCCTCGTCCACCGTGAAGAAATTGAAGCGGCGGTCCCGGCCTTTGCCGCCCCATACGCTGCCGGCATCGAGGAAGGCCGAGCCCTGGATGTTGTACAGCGGGACCACCGGCAGCGGGCCCGGGAGAATGGCCGCGAAGATCGGGAAGCGGAACTCGGCGTTGAAGAGGCCGAAGTGCGACCCGTTTTCGGAGTTGATCTCGTAGCCGCGCAGCGGGAGAATGGGCCGCGCGAAGATGAAGTCGGTGACGTCCGAGATCGGGAAGCCGTTGGCGTCGTCGAAGTGGCGGTTGATCCAGTTCTGAACGCCGGAGGTATAGAAGAGCTGCTGACCCGGGCCGACGGACGTACCGCCGGACAGGCGGAACGCAAACGAGTACATATTGCGTCCGAAGGAGACGTACTTGCGAGCGTCGCCGAGGAGCGTGGCGAACTGAACGCTTTGGCCTTCGATCAGGCCCGGCGAGCCCGAGAGGCTCACGGCCATGCGATGACCGCCGACGGGGTACAGAAAGCCGGGCGTCGAGACGTCCTTCGTGAGCGTGATCGAGGGATTCAGCAGCGTCCTCGAGACCGGATCGATGGTCGGATCGCCGATATCGGCCTGGCTGACGCCCACCATCGCAAACTCGAAATCGGCGCGTCGGAACTTGTCGAGGGGATAGCTGGCCGAGATGCCCGAGCCGTACTGCCGATAGCGATAGTACGTCAGGCGGCTGTAGTCGGGCAGCAGACGGGAGATGTGGTACCCGCTCAGGTTCCAGTCCACCCGATTGGGCAGATAGTTGTAGGCCAGCACGTAATCGGAGTTACGCAGGTCGATGAGCAGATTGGTCGCCACAAAGATCTGGTGATTGCCCAGCATGTCGCTGAACATCATCTGGGTGACCCCCTGCACGCCGTACAGGGCGTCGTAGCCGGCCGTCCCGTAGACGAGGTCGGGCGAGAAGCTGAGCTTGT
>CAZXHQ010000259.1:0-5858 GCA_964640145.1 uncultured Rhodothermales bacterium
TGCCTTCCGGCCCTGACGGAGTTCAGAGGGAGCTGGCCGTACGGGACTTGCCCCTATGAACGTCAAAACGAGAGCTGTCGGGTAAGGTTCCGGGCCCGAAACGTCGCAGTTCAGTGCGGCCGAAATCAGAAGAAACCGACCGGATCGACGTCGATGTTGACGCGGCAGCCTCGGGGCGGATGGCCCATCTCCTCGACCGTGGTGCGTAAAACCTCCTGGAGGCTGGCCTCTCGCCTGCTTCGGCGACATTTCACGAGGGTATGATAGCGATACTGCTTCTTCACACGGCTGACGAAGGCTTCTTCCGGGCCGAGCACGTCGCAGCCTGAGACCCTCCGTCTCAATGCGCCGGTCCATCTTCGAGCCAGCTCGACCACCTCTCCGGCCCGCGGCCCTTTGAACTCGATGCCCGCCAGCTTTCCGAAGGGAGGGTACCCCCGTTCGTGGCGATCGCGTAGCTGAGCGTCCGCGAACGATGCAAAATCGTGATCCCGCGCGTAGCGGATGATGGGACGGTCGGGGTTTCTCGTCTGGATGACGACTTCACCCGACAGGTATGCCCGGCCCGCTCGGCCCGCCACCTGCGACAGGAGCTGAAAGGTGCGCTCCTCCGCCCGGAAGTCGGGCAGGAGGAGCCCCGTGTCGGCATTGACGACGCCGACGAGCGTGACGTTGCCGAAGTCGAGACCTTTGGCCACCATCTGCGTGCCGAGCAGAATGTCGGCCCTGCCGTCCCCGAACTGCTGAAGCAGGTCGTCATGCGCATTCTTCCCCGTCGTCGTATCCAGATCCATCCGGACGATGCACGCATCCGGAAATCGCTCGTGGAGCTCTTCTTCGACGCGCTGCGTCCCGGCGCCGAGCCGCTCGAGCACGCCCGTGGTACAGCTTTGACACTGCTGGGGAATGCGAGCGGTGAGGCCGCAGTAGTGACACCGAAGGTGCCGCTTGCTCTTATGCAGCGTCATCGTGACGGAGCAGTCCGGGCATTGCGGCGACCAGCCGCAGCTGCTGCATTCCAGAAGCGGCGCGTATCCGCGCCGGTTCTGCAGCAGGATCACTTGCTCGCCCTTTTGGAACCGTGCACGTATGGCATCCTCCAGATATTCCGAAAGGACGTCCGGGGACTTCTTGTGCCGGAGATCGAGGATGCGGACCTTCGGCAGGGAGGCCGTCTCTCCGTCGGGCAGGGGCACCCGCTCGGGCATCTCCAGCAGCACGTACTTACCGCCGCGGGCGTTGTAATAGCTCTCCAGACTCGGCGTGGCGGAGCCAAGGATGCAGACGGCGTCGTCCAGATGGGAGCGCATGACGGCTACGTCGCGGGCGTGGTAGCGCGGTGCCGGGTCCTGCTGCTTGTACGACTGCTCGTGCTCCTCGTCGACTACGATCAGCCCGACATTGGAAAGCGGCGCGAGCACGGCCGAGCGGGCTCCGATCACGACGTCGAAGCGGCCGTCGCGCAGGAGACGCCACGCATCGAAGCGTTCGCCGGGGCTCATCCTCGAATGAAAGACGGCGATGCGATCGCCGAAGTGGCTCCCGAAGCGGCGGACGGTCTGCGGCGTAAGGGCGATCTCCGGGACGAGGACGATGCCGGTCCGGCCGCGGTCGAGGGTCCGCTTCAACGCTTCGACGTAGACTTCGGTCTTCCCGCTGCCGGTCACGCCGTGCAGCAAATACGTCTGAAAGCGTTCGGCGTCGACGGCCTCCGCGATCCTATCGAGCGCGGCCATCTGCCCCGGATGCATGGCGTGATCCGGCGCCGTTCCGCCGCCGTGGATCGCGGTACGGACCACCTCCCTGTCGATGCGCTCGATGATGCCGCGCTCCATGAGGCTCCGAATCGTCGAGTGCGACGCGCCGGCGCGGGCGAGCAGGTCGGCCTGGCGCGGCTCGCGCATCCCCTCCGCGGCATACCCGGCCAGTGATTCGATCACCGCCACCTGTTTGGATCCCGGCAGTTCGGCGCGCAGCTCGTCGACGGCGCCGGCGTGCCGGTAGGCGGAAGCGAACCGAACGTGGAATTCGGTCTTGACGGACGGATCGCCCGAGGTCGTTCCGGCCGGCAGCACGGCGCGGATCACCTCCCCCCACGAGCAGACGTAGTACTCGGCCATCCAGCGGGTCAGCTCGAGCATCTCCTCGGAAAAGGAGGGGTTCTCGTCCAGCACGTCGATGATCTCCCTGATCCGTTCGACGTCGGCGACGGCTCCCGCGCGGCCGACGACCACGCCGGTAAGTCGGCGCGATCCGAAGGGGACGAGAACGCGGCTGCCTGGCGCTGCATCCGCCCCGTCGGGCATCGCGTAGGTGAAGGGCGTCGGGAGGGGAAGCGGGAGGACGACGTCGACGTACATCATGCCTCCATCACGACCGCCTCGCGCAGCGCCTTCACGTTCTCCGCGATGGTGCGGTCACCGCCGAAAGCGGCGTTGCCAGCCACGATGACGCTCGCGCCGGCGCTGACGACGTCCAGGATATTGTGGGTGCCGATGCCGCCGTCCACCTCGAGATAGGCGTTGGAGGCGATCTGATTCAGCATCCTGCGCAGGCGCCGGATCTTGTCGGTGGAGGCGGGAATGTAGCGCTGCCCGCTGAATCCTGGATTGACCGACATGACGAGCGCCAGGTCCACGATGGGCAGCACTTCGGCGATGGCCGTCAGCGGCGTGCCCGGATTCAAGGTCACGCCGGCCATCGCGCCCCGTTCGCGAATGTGTGAAAGCACGCGGTAGAGGTGGACGCAGGCTTCGACGTGCACGGTCAGGACATCCGCGCCGGCGTTGACGAAGTCGTCAACGTACCGGCCCGGCTCCTCGATCATCAGGTGCACGTCCAGCTTCACGCCCGTCTCATCCGCCAGCGGCCGCAGCGCCTCGACGACGAACGGCCCGACCGTGATGTTCGGCACGAAGCGCCCGTCCATCACGTCGACGTGCAGCCATTCGGCGCCGGCCTCGACGGCTTCACGCGCCTGTCGCCCGAGCTGCGTGACGTCCGACGCGATGATGGAGGGCGAGAGAATCAAGGGATCACGAGAAGATGATCACGCCGATGGCAACGAGTACGGCATTGGCGAAGGCCAGCGGAAGCAAGACCTTCCAGCCGAGCTGCATGAGCTGATTATACTTGAATCGCGGAAACGTCCACCGCACCCAGATGAACAGGAAGGCGAAAAACGCCACCTTGGCCATCAGGGACAGGATCTGGAGGGCGCCGAGCAGGATGCTGCCGTCCAGCGCCGGAAAGGCGTCGAGAAGGAGCGGCTCGAACGGAATCAGATAGCCTCCGAAAAAGAGGGTCACGATCACGAAAGACGCCACCCACCAGTTCACGTACTCGGCAAGAAAGAACATGCCGAACTTCATGCCGCTGTACTCGGTGTGGTAGCCCCCGACGAGCTCCTGTTCGGCTTCCGGAAGGTCAAACGGCGCCCGGTTCGTCTCGGCAAAGGCCGTGACGATAAAGATGATGGCGCCGATCGGGTTGCGAAAGACGTTCCAGCCGAGGATGGCCCATCCGCCGCTCTGGTCGTCTACGATCTCCATCAGGTTCAGCGTGCCGGCGATGAGTACGACCGATACGATGGCGAGACCCATCGACAGCTCGTAGGAGATCATCTGCGCCGCCGAACGCAGCCCGCCCAGGAGCGAGTACTTGCTGTTCGAGCTCCAGCCGGCCAGCGTGATGCCGTACACGCTGACCGAGGTCAGGGCGAGGATCACGAGCACGCCCGGCCCGACGTCCGCGATGACGACGCCGCGCGCAAAAGGGATCACGGCCGGGACCGTCATCGCGATGAGCACCATGATCACCGGCGCGAGCGAATGGATGAACGGATTCGCCGAATTGGGCCGGATGTCCTCCTTGAACAACAGCTTCAGCACGTCGGCGAACGGCTGCAGAAAGCCGTACGGACCCACGCGATTAGGGCCCGGGCGCTGCTGGATGTAGCCGGACACCTTCCGCTCGGCGTAGACGAGCACCGAGGCGGAGACCATCATCAGATTCAGGATGAGGAAGGCGATCGCCGCCGTCCAGTAAAGAGGAATATCCATTCGCAGTCTCTTTCGTTGACCCCGTCCCGGCGGGACGGGAACTCGTTTACACCGTCTCTCCGATCTCCGCGAGGCGAACGCCCTGAAGGCCCATCTTTTCGTACGTGGCCCCCCGCAACGCCTCGATGGTATCGGCGGCTTCCTGCATCACACGCTTCGGCGATGCATAGTCGAACTCGTGCCCCAGCAGGTGCGCGATCTTCGGGAGCGTCTCCCAGCCCGGGCGGCAGTCGACCTGGTTGGATTCGTTGTGCCAACGATCGAACGGCGTGCCGTGGCTGTCCGGACGGCTGACGCCCATCTCCATCGAAAGCGTACGGTTGACGCCCGCAATGGCCTTGGCCGGGCGCACGCGCTGGGCATGACCGTCCTCGTTTACGTACGTGCCGACGGTCTCGACGACCATGGCGGCCGGCAAGGCGACGTCGGCCGCGGCGAGCGTCTCGCTCGTAGCATGGTAGTGATGCAGAACGACCGAAACATCCTCCAGCTCGTCGGCGGTGAAAAGCTCGGAGGCCACCGGATCGTCTTCGAGGACATACACGACGTCGACCTCTCCTCCTTTCAACCGGGAACGAACCACCTGTTCGTCGACGGGCTGGATGCCGAGGCGGCGGCAGCCGTCCGCATTCGGCGTCTTGTCGTCGGTGATGAGCCAGCCGTCGCCGCTTCCCGGCTCGACGTGGGGGATGTATGACGGCGCCCGGGCACCGACGGCCTCCGCCAGCTTGTTCAGGAGGTAGTTGTCTTCGACCGTGGCGTAGGCGGACCCCAGAAAGAGGACCCTCGATCCGTCCACGTCTCCCATGATCTCGGCGGCCCGGGCATAGGCGGCCTCCCAGGACGTTCGCTCGAGTCCCTCCTCGCCGCGCACCTGCGGGCCCTCGGGCCGATTTTCGTTGAAGAGGGGGTAGGCTTCTCGATCCTCATCCGGAAGCCAGTGGTCGTTTACGTTCAGGTTTTGCCGCGGCGTGATGCGGAGGACGAGGTTGTCGCGCACCCAGTATTCGCAGTTTGCCCCTTTCGCATTGGTAACCGTGATGGACGGTGAAGAGCTCATCTCCCAGATACGCGCGCGGAAGCGGAAGTCGATCGAGGTCAGTGCACCGACCGGGCAGATGTCGATTACGTTCATCGAATACGGCTCGTCGAACGGCTGGCCGGGGGGCGTGATGGGATAGTTCTTAACGCCGCGCTCCGTAATCGTGAGCTGATGGCTCCCGGAGATCTCGTCCGTGAAGCGCGTGCAGCGCGTGCAGTTGATGCACCGTTCGGCATCCAGCATCACGCGGGGGCCGAGCTTCACCTTCTTCGGCTTGTGCACCTTCCGGAACTCGAAGCGAGAGCCCTCCGGGCCGTACTTGTACGCCTGGATCTGGAGAGGGCAGTGCCCCGCCTGATCGCAGATCGGACAGTCGAGCGGGTGATTGATCAGCAAGAACTCCAGGTTGTCCTTCTGGGCGCGCTCGACGGTCGCGCTCGACCAGTGCGTCTTGACGACCATCCCGTCGGTCACGTCGACCGAGCAGCTCGTCATCAGCTTGGGCATCCACTGGATCACCGGGGCGCCGCTGTCGTCGACCTTGACGTCTCCGGTCTCGCGGTCCCGGGCGGGCATACCGACCTCTACGAGACACTGACGGCAGTTCGCCGGGATCGACAGTGCGGGATGATAGCAGAAGTGCGGGAGCTCCACGCCGTTATCCAGGCAGAACTGGAGCAGCTTGGGCCGCCCGGCGAACTCGAAAACCTTGTTGTCTATCGTTACTTGCGGCATAGCCTAAAGAGTTCATCGTA
>CAZXHQ010000260.1:0-5850 GCA_964640145.1 uncultured Rhodothermales bacterium
GGAACGGATGGCCGGGCGGGGCATGCGAGCGACCTCCGGTCTTGGGACGGCCCAGGCATACCTGGTCCTCCATCGCGTCCGAATCGCGCTGCGCCGGGGTGACGTTACGGGGGCACGTTCGATGCTCGAGCATACGTACCGAATCGTGGATCGCCGGCAGCACCTGCTGCGATCCGATGTCGCACGCGCCTTCGGCGAGTGCGCCCTCGCGTCGGAGGCCCACGAGGACGCTCGGCGACATGCCTCCGATGCCCTTCGACACGCCGGAGACGTAGGCGATACCGGACGACGACTGGCCGCGCTGCTCCTGCAGGCACGCATCTCCGTTGGATCCGGCGATGAGCGGCACGCTCGCGAAATGCTGCGGGAGGCCGAAATGCACACCGACTACTTCAGCCTTCTTCCCTTTGCCGGCGAACGCTTCTTCATCCACGGTCTGGCGGCCGAGCTCCGCGGCCGCGACGACGACGCGCGGTCTGCCTTTGCCCAGGCGCTGTCGGCCTACTCGCTCACGGGCGATACGTACGCCGCCGCCCAGGCTCAACTGCACATCGCCCGCCTTACGGCAGCCGGCCCCTCAGGCGAAGCGCGCGCGCTCGCGGCCGCGGCGCTGCAGACGTTTGAATCGCTCGATGCGCGGCCCGATGCCGAGCAGGCTCGGCGGATCCTCAAGGACGATCCCGGTGCGGACGGCAGTCGAATCGAGCGAAAAGAAGCCGTGATCGGCTCCGTGCTGGCCCGTTCCGCCTATTCCGTCGAGCTCGTGGCGGAGTCGTGGCTGCAGGCCGCCGAAGAACTGGCACCCGGCCGGTGGCTCGTCGTCTACCGGTGCGACGGGGAGGGCTGGTCGCTCGTCCATCGTCACGGCGACGTGCCGACGGACTTGTCGTATCCCGACCCGGCAGTCGAGCGGGTGTGCGGTGACGGCGTAGACTGGATGCGTCTGCGAGGCTTTCCGGCCCCTGCCTATTTCTTCGGGATGGAATGCGGAGGGGACGCCGATCCCGCCTGTGCGGCCATCGAAAAGAAGCTCCTTCCCTGGATCCCGGTCGTCGGCCTGGCGCTGGAGCACGCCATGCTGCGAGCCGATCGGCTCGGCGTGTCGTCTTCCGACGACCCTGCACTGTCGCCGAAGGTGGAGGTCGAGGGATTCATTTACACGAGCCCGGGCATGCGGCGCGTCGCGCGGCAGATTCAGCGGGTCCGATCCGGTCACGCGCCGGTCCTGATCACGGGGGAGCCCGGCACGGGCAGGAGTGTCGTCGCGCGCGCCATCCACGAGTCGAGCGATCGACGCGACGCGCCCTTCGTACCGTTCGGCTGTTCCAGCGTAGCCCCGGACGGCGTCGAGGCGGCGCTCTTCGGCGACGTCGACGGCGCCGTGCACGCCGCGCAGCACGGTACGCTCTACCTGAACGAGATCGGCGGGCTCCCGGTCGACATTCAGCCGCGGCTGCTCCGATTCTTGGAAGACGGATATGTGGATGCCGAAGGCACCGAACGGAGGCAGCTCGACGTGCGCGTCGTGGCCTCGACCGGCCGCGACTTGAGATCCCTGGTTCGGGACGACACTTTCCTGGAAGGCCTCTTCTACCGGCTCAACGTCGTGCCCATCCGCGTGCCTCCGCTGCGAGAACGCCGGGAGGAGATCCCGCTTCTCGTGCATCATTTCCTCAAAGATTTGACGCACGGCCGACCCGGAAGCGCGTCGGTTACGAGCCGCGCGCTGGATGCGCTCATCAAATACGACTGGCCCGGCAACGTCAGGCAGCTCCGCAACGAGATCGAGCGGCTGCTTTTGTTCGCGGCCACCGAGCCCGTCTCCACGATCGATGTAGAGGACCTGTCCGAACCGATTCGTGCGTCGGCCTCCGATCGGCCCGTTTCGATGGAGGCCGACGGAACGATCGACGGCGTCGCGCTGAACGGCCGGGGACTCGACGAGATTCTCGCCAATGCCGAGCGCTCGGTCATCGAACAGATCCTGGTGCGGCACGACGGACAGGTCTCCGCCACCGCCGAAGCGCTCGGCCTCTCGAGGCAGGGCCTGTACAAGAAAATGAAACGACTGGGGATCGACGCGTCTTCCGTCGTATCCCGTTAAGCTTCCCGAAGCAGCATCACGACTATGCCAGGCGCATCTCAGACAGACGGACCGATCCGGTCGCCGATTCGGCTGACGCACGCAGCCGTGATGACAACCGATCTGGAGCGCTCCGTAGCATTCTATCGCGACGTCCTGGGTCTTACGGTGCGCATCGTCGAGGACGACCCCATACGTAGAGGCCGCCAGCGCGCCATGCTCGTCGACGGCGAGGGTCAGGACATCGTCGAGCTCATCGAGATGCGCGAGATGGCCCATCCGTCGATCCCGGGCCGCGGCGGCATTCATCACGTCGGCTTCGGCCTTCCACGGCGCGAATGGCACGCCCTGCGGTCACGCATGGACGCGCTCAGCTACCGATACGAGGAGGTCGAGGGACGATTGTTCGTGAAGGACGTAGACGGGCTCGTCCTCGAGATCGAGCAGATGTGAGCCTGTTGACGTACCCTATGGAGTCGCCGATTGCGCGGCGCCCCACCGCTCTCCGGAACCTCGTTCAACGGATGCTCAGAACATCCCGTCGGAGTACCCACGGCTAGCGCCCTTTCCGCGTCCGCAGCGCGTCGGGCAGCTCGTTGGCGTCATCCTCCCGAATCTCCACACCGCTTTTCTCGAGCAGCCTGCCGCACATCCCGATCGCCTCTACGATGCCGTCGGTTACGTGACCGCTTCGGATGCCGTCGCGGATCGTCTCGACGACATCGACCCAATCGTCCGCCGACACGTTCTGGTTGATGCCGGCGTCGCCGAGCACTTCGATGCGGTGCTCGAAAAGGGAGATGAATATGAGGATGCCCGTCCGTTCGAGCGTGGCGAACACTTCTTCTTCGACGAACGCCTTCACGGCCCGCCGGTGCACGGCCCGCGTCATGAGATCGCGGCCGGCGAGAAATCGACGCACCGGTGCCAGGTAGGCGCCCGCCAGGCCGCCCGCCAGTCCGGCCGAGAGCGTCAGGCTGGCCGTCCCCCATCCCGTATGCAGCCACGCCATCCCCCATCCCTCATAGAAGTGAAACACGAGCATGGCCGCCAGCAGCGCGAGCCCGGCCGCCAGTCCGCCGCCCTTCCAGACCGTGATCTCGTACCGATCGCTGCGGGGCACGATGACGGGCACGATCTCGCCCGACGTGCGCCGCTCGGCTGCCGCCACCGCCGTCTCGATGCGCCGGCGGTCGTCCTCCGTAAACAGGTCCTTCATCGTATGCGTGCTCTCTTTGGCTGAATGGCGTCGGCTAAGTGGGGCGGCAGGAACGTCTCATCGGTCGGACTCCTGCGACCGGCTGTGGAGCTTCCGGCGCAGCGCGGCGTGCGCGAGCAGGCTCACGGCCGACAGCGCCACCGCCACCAGTACGAGGCGCACCACGGCGGTCTCCCCGCCCATCCGGTTCATCTGTGTAAAAATAGCCAGTGGGAGCGTGCGTGTTTCCGCCGGGATGTTTCCCGCCAGCACGATCGTGGCGCCGAACTCACCGAGCGCGCGGGCGAAGGCCAGCACGATGCCGGCGGCCATCCCGCGCGCGGCGAGCGGCGCCGTGACGTGTCGAAAGACGTCCGCCCGGCTTCCTCCGTACACGAAGGCGGCCTCCTCCCAGGCCGGGTCGATCTGCTCGAATGCCACGCGCATGGTCTGCACCATGAGCGGGAACGACACGATGCCGGCGGCCAGGGCGGCGCCGAACCATGTAAACGCGACACGGATTCCGAGCACCGAATCGAGCCACCGGCCGGCCGGAGCTTCGGGGCTGAAGGCGATGAGCAGCAGCCAGCCGGTGACGACCGGCGGCAGCACGAGCGGAAGCTGCACGAGATTCTCGACCAGGAATGGGGCGGGTATGCGGCGACGCGCCAGGAGGTACGCGAGCGCTATTCCGAACGGAGCCGTGATCAGCACGGCAACCGCAGAGACCTGCAGCGAGAGGCCCAACGCTTCCCACTCTGCCGGCGTGAGCATGCGTTCGTGCCTAGAGCTGTCCGTGGAACGTGAAGCCGTGCCGGCGCCAGACGTCCACCATGGACGGATCGCTCATCAGCGCGAGAAACCGCTGGACCGACGGCACGCGGCGGCTCTCGTCGATGATGGCCGCCGTGTAACGAACCCGAGGCTGGCAGGGATCGGATACCGCGTTGCGCGCGACAAGTTCGGGGGCGTAGAGGGCGTCGGATGCGTAGACGATGGCCGAGGAGACCGAGCCCGTCTGCACGGCCGCGAGAGCGGCACGCACGTCGAGCGTCGGAACGATCCGGGCGGCGACCATCTCCCAGCGGCCCTCACAGATGAGCGCCTCGCGCGCATACATCCCCGCCGGCACGTGGTCGGGATCCGCCACGGCAACGTTCTCCTCGCCGGCAATCCCGGAGGAGCCGCCGCGACGATAGATTTCCACGAGGCGGTTCGATACGGGAAGGAGCACCGGCGCAAAGGTACGCCCCCGCTCGTGCAGATAGTCGGTCCAGCTCGGGTGAGCCGACACGAACAGGTCGGCCTCCGCTCCGCGGGCGATCTGGCGGGCCAGCAACGAGCTGCCGCCAACATTTACGGCGATGGGGGCGCCGGACTCCAGGGTGCGAAACGAATCGGCAAAGGCCTCCATAACGTCCGTCAGCGATGCGGCGGCGAACACGCGAACGGCCGCCCGGCCGTCGCCACGCCCGCAGGAGGCCAGCATAAACAGGGCGAGGATCGGTATGAGGGCCCGTGCGCCGGAACGGTTCAACGTAGCGCTCCCGAGCTAAGCAGAAGGCTTGAAGTCATCGCGCTCCGCGTCGTTCCGCCTCCGCGCCATCGCGCCGCTCTGAGTCGTCGGCGCGCCCGGCCGAGCAGGCGCATCAACCCTCTCAAGTAGGGTAGCGTATAGACGAAATGGTGTACTATGGCGACGCGGTCTGCTGCTCTTGGATCGTTCGTATCCAGGCACGGGCCTGCCGCGCATACGGGGAGTCCTCGGCGGCGAGCTCGGCGACCCGCTCGAACTGGGCCACCGCATCCTCGACGCGGTTGATCCGCAGAAGGAACACGCCGCGATTGTAGTTGCCGGCAAGATGGTCGGGATCCTCCTCCAGCACCCTGTTCGTCTGCTCGATGGCCTCCATGGGATTCTGCGGATCGTACTGATAGGCCCAGCCCAGATCGGCCCGCGCATCCAGATCGTCGGGGCGTTCCTGGAGGACCTTCTCGTACGCCTCGATCGTGAGCAGCGCAACATCGGTCTTCCGCTCATTGTTGACCGACTCCATCCAGTCGTACAACAGATTTCCCGCTCGCCGCCATGCATCCACCTGCTCGGTTTGACGCGCCAGCCGCTGCTGTTCGATGGCGGCCCGGTCTATCCGGCCGATGTCGATCAGAAAGTCCACCAGCTCGCTCCACGCCGAGTGCGCTTCGGCCCCGTCGCGGGCGGCGATCACCGTCCGGAACGAATCGACGGTCGGTGCAAAGCGCGCTCCAATGGGGATGGCCTCGTATTCCTCGATCACGGCGGCGCTTCGAACGTCGGCCGGCGCTTCGGCGGCCGCTTCCGCGCGGGGCTCCACGCGCTGCCTGGAAATGACGGTGATCATGTAGAGCGCGACGACCACCAGCACGCCTATCCCGATCAGCAGGGCGACGTGCCGCGCCATGGAACCGTCATCCCTCTCGCCGGCGTCCGAGGGCCCCTCCTCGGACCGGGCCGCCACGTCCTCTTTGTCGACCCGTCTCGTACCGGGAGCCGGCGCAGCGGGGTTCTCGCCTGCGCTCTGGAGCACCG
>CAZXHQ010000261.1:0-5849 GCA_964640145.1 uncultured Rhodothermales bacterium
CAGGTGCTCCTCGTCGAGCTGCCAGACGTGCACGTGGTGCATGTCCACCACGCGGTTGATCGCTCGCACGTCCTTCACGATGGCCGCCAGGTCGACGTCGCTCGGCGTGCCTTCCATCAAAATATCGATGGTAACCCGGAGCATTCCGTAGGCATGGACCATCAGGTAGAGCGAGATGGCCAGCGTGATGATCGGATCGACGATGTGAAGCTCATAGTAGATGACGAGCAGGCCGCCGAATATGACCCCGATGGACGAAAGCCCGTCGGTGAGGATGTGGAGGAATGCGCTCCGCAGGTTGAGGCTCGTTCGACTGCCCCGGTAGAGCAGCATGGCCGTCAGCACGTTCGCCAGGAAGCCGATCACGGCAATGGTGAGCATGAGCCCGCCGTCGATCTCCCGGGGATTGATGAATCGCTCGATCGCCTCTTTCACCAGAAACAGCGCGATGATCATCAACGAGATCAGATTGATGAAGGCGCCGATGATCTCCGCTCGCTTGTATCCGAACGTCTTTTCAGGCGTTGCCGCGCGCGCGGAGATGCGGCGAGCGCCGAGGCTGATGGCGAGCGACGCCGTGTCGCTGAGGTTGTGAACGGCATCGGAAAGCAGCGCCAGGCTGCCGGCCAGGATGCCGCCCACGATTTCCGCGACCGTGATCAGTAGATTGAGGGCGATCGACACGACCAGACGGCCGCTCTCGTCCGGCCGTTCACCGGTACCGTGATAGGCGTGCGCATGCCCGTGCGCGTGCCGATGCTCGTGCTGGCCCATAACGTGCCGTCCTGTGCGAATCGTCTACCCCATTCTAAGCCGACTACCCTCAAGGGATCCGAAACGAAATGGAAACCGAAGCGATCACCCAGCGCGAAATAGCGCGCCTGAAGAAGCGGCGCGACGAGCTCCTCAACACGGCGTGCAACCGGTTCGAACGCGTCGAGATCATGCGGGAGGTCAAGCGCATCAACCAGCAGCTTCGAACGCTGCACGTGAAGCTCGGCCGGCAGAGCATGGAATGATCGACTCCGCCGGTGCGGCCTCACGGTCAGGCGGACTGCAGCCGCTCGAGCGCGCTCAGGTTGTCCCGCACGTGTTCGGCCGATTCATCCAGCCGCGTCCGTTCGTCATCGGACAGCTCGACCTCGATCACGGCCTCGATCCCGTTGCGGCCGAGGCGCACCGGCACCCCGATGAAGAGATCATTTAGATCGTACTCGCCCGTAAGCCAGGCCGCGCAGGGCAGCACGCGTCCCGAGTCCTTCACGACGGCTTCCACCATTTCCGCCGCGGCCGCTCCGGGTGCGTACCAGGCGGAGGTGCCCATGAGCTGGACGATCTCCCCGCCGCCCATCTTCGTTCGTTCGACGATTTCGTCTAGCTTGTCGCCTTCCAGAAGCTGGGGAAGCGGGATCCCCCCGATCGTGGTGTAGCGGGGGAGCGGCACCATGGTGTCGCCGTGGCCGCCCATGAGCAGTGCCTGGACGTCGCGAACCGACACGCCGAGCTCCATCGATATGAAGGCCCGATACCTGGCCGTGTCGAGCACGCCGGCCATTCCCATGACCCGCCGGCTCGGGAAGCCGCTCGTCATGTAGGACACGTACGCCATAACGTCCAGCGGATTGGACACGACGATCAGAATGGCGTCCGGGCTCCGCGCGACGAACTGCTCCGTGACCGAGCGGACGATTTCAGCGTTCTTGCTGAGGAGGTCGTCGCGGCTCATTCCGGGCTTGCGCGCGAGGCCCGCCGTGATCACGCAGAGGTCGGATCCCGCCGTCGCCTCGTAGGAGTTCGTGCCGGATACGCGCGTGTCGAACCCGTGGACCGGAGCCGACTCCTGGATGTCGAGCGCCTTGCCCTGCGGCATCCCTTCGACGATGTCCACGAGCACGACCTCGTCGACCATGTCCTTTCTCGCGACGCAGTCAGCGACCGTCGCTCCGACGTTGCCTGCTCCGATGACGGTGACCTTGGAGGCGTCCATAACTATCTCCTTCCTATGGGGTGATCGGTGGTGATCGTACGGGTGCCGGCGATCGGGCGCAGCCGCTGGATCGGGCCCGTGAATCGCCGGGCGCATGGAGTAAGAAAGACACGCGGCCGGCTTCGCGTCTGCCAATATTTGGCAAAAAACCGATTATTGCTCGAGACGGAGGGCCGGCCGGCCGTCGATCAACTGGGACGGCCGGCGCCTCGACGGGTGGCATTTCTTGTGCGGATGAGCTACACTATGGCCGCATGTGCAAAACATGAGTGGATGGTCGACCGCGGCCGACGGAATGCTCCTCAACGACGCTTCTTTCGTGATTGTCGACACCGAGACGACCGGCAGCAGGGCCGCGTCGGACCGGGTCATCGAGATCGGAGCGGTTAGGGTGGAGGGGGGCCGCGTCGTCGACACGTACGAGCAGCTCATCAATCCGGAATGCGCCGTGCCTCGCCGCATCACGCGGCTGACGGGCATCTCCAGCGCCATGGTGTTCGACAAGCCCAGGGCCTGCGAAGTGCTGCCTGCGTTTCTCGACTTCCTCGGTGGATCCGTTTTTGTGGCCCACAACCTGTCGTTCGACATACGCTTCCTCAATGCAGAGTGTCGCCGCACCGAGCGCCCGGAGATCGCGAACGAGTCGCTGTGCACGCTGCGGCTCGCCCGCCGGCTCCTGCCCGGCCTTCGGTCGAAGGGACTCGCCAGCCTGGCGGATTTCTACGGCATCCGGAACCGCCGGCACCACCGTGCGCTGGCCGACGCCGAGGCGACCGCTGAGGTGCTTCTTCGATTCGTGGATCAGGTCGAGCTCGAATACGGGCTCGAACGTCTCGCCGACCTGCTCACCTTTCAGTACCGTCGGTACGCCGATCTGAAGCAGGTCTCGAAACACGTGGCTCGCATCCGCGAGGAGGTGCTCTCCGACCTGCCGCCGCAACCGGGCGTCTACTTCATGAAGGACGGCCGCGGCCGAACGATCTACGTCGGGAAGGCTCAGAATCTCGACAACCGCGTCCGCAGCTATTTCACGTCCGTCGAAGGCCATCCTCCCCGCATCCGGAAGATGGTGCGTGCCGTCCGCGACGTGGCATGGGAAGTGACGGCGTCGGAGCTCGACGCGCTCTTGCTCGAATCAAGGCTGATCAAGGAGCTCCAGCCGGCGTACAATCGAGCTCAACGGCGCTACGTCAACCGCCCGTTTATCCGCATCGACACGACGCACGCCGTTCCTCGGGTCGCCGCCCGTGCGTTTCTGCACGACGACGGCGCCGAATACTACGGACCTATGGCCGACCGCGGCGAAGCCCAGTTCGTGGTCGATCTCATCGACCGCTTTTTCAGGCTTCGAGAGTGCGACGACGCGACGCTCAAGAAAGGCCGGCGCTGCGTCTATGCGTCGATGGATCGATGCACGGCGCCCTGTGAGGGGAACACCATCGACTACGACGCGGAGCTGGATCGCGTGCGGGCGTTCCTGCAGGGCCGCGATACCTCCGTCGTGGGGCGCATCGACGCGGCCATGCGCGAGGCGTCTGCGGCGATGGACTACGAGCAGGCGAGGACGTATCGCGACTGGTTGCAGCGTCTCGATCGTATAGCCGCCCGGCGAGAGGCGGTTGCCTCGTGCGTGCGGGAGCACAACGCTGTGGTGATCCATCGGCCTGAGGCGCCTCCGGCGCGCCTGCTGGTCATAAGCCGGGGTCGTCACGTCGAGACCGTGACGGTACCGGACGATCTGGAGGGTCTCGGCCGTCGGCTGGAGCGCTATTTCGTGGACGGATCGAACCATCCGGGCGTCTATCGCGAGCAGGAAGTCGATGAGCTGCACCTACTTTCGCACTGGCTCTACGTACACCGTAGAGAGGTCCGGCACGTTCGGTGGGAAGACGGCGAGCCGATCGAAGACGTGCTGAATCGGATCCGAGCGGAACTGGATGGGACGTCGCCGTAACGCTCTAAAGAACGACGCGCGCACGTTGCCTTCATGTACAACGCGGAAGCGCAGCGCCCGGGAAAGGTGCTCTTAACGAAATAGTAATCTGCAGTGCCAGGAACGCTCGCAGCGAGCCACTGTACATTCGTTCTGAACACGCCAAGCCGTCTAGCCCGCCGATGGGAGACATCGATAATCACGCAGCCTGCATGGTCAGGGAGCACGACTATGCGGATAACGGGTCGGGCCGGCATCCGACCCGAGTCTGCGTCATCGATCTCGGTACCAACTCGTTTCACACCATCATCGTCGATGCCTATCCGAACGGCAGCTTCGAGGTAATCGACCGGATAAAGGAGATGGTGAGGCTTGGGGAGCGGGGCCTGTCGGACCATCGCCTGACCGAGAGCGCCATGAAGCGGTCCGTTCGGGCGATCCGCCGCGTGCGCCTGCTGGCGGAGGGCTGGGGTGCTACCGAGTACCTGGCGTTTGCGACGAGCGCCATCCGCGAAGCCGATAACGGCGGCGAGCTCATCGAGCGCATCCGGCACGAAACCGGCGTGCACGTCCGCGCCATCGACGGGGTGTTCGAGGCCCAGCTCATCTATCAGGGCGTTCGCCGCGCGCTCGATCTGAAACGGCCGACGTTGCTCGTCGATATCGGCGGCGGCTCGACCGAATTCGTCATCGGCACCGGCACGGAGATCTACTATGCGTCCAGCCTGAAGCTCGGCGCGGCCCGCATGACGGGACAGTTTATCACGACGGATCCCGTCTCCGGTGAGGAGTTCGGGGCGCTGCGCGCGTTCTACCGGGAGGCGCTCGCACCGGTCTTCGAGGCGGCGCGGGAGCACGGCGTCACCGAGATGGTCGGCTCGTCCGGCACGTTCGAGAACCTCGCGCAGATGTGTACGCTCCGTCACGGCGACTCGGACATGTCCATCTACCTGCAGGCCTTCAATAGGGAGGATCTCAGAACGGTGACGAAGGACGTCATGGCGTCGAGCCGTGCCGAGCGCGCGGAGATGTCGGGGATCGATGCGAAGCGGCTGGATCAGGTCGTGGCGGGGGCGATGCTCGTCGACGTCCTGGTAAAAGACATGCCCGTCGAGCGCGTGCGCGTCTCGCCCAACGCGCTCAGGGAAGGCATGGTGGTGTACTTCATCCGGCAGAATTATGAGCGCCTGGAGGTCGTCTCGCCGTATGCAGACGTAAGGCATCGCAGCGTCTACGAGATCGGCCACCGGTTCGGCTGGGATCAGAAACACGTGCAGCACGTGACGGCCATCGCGCTGCAGCTCTTCGACGTATGTCGGCCCCTGCACGGCCTCGGCAGCCACGCGCGCGAGCTCCTGGAATTCGCCTCGCTGCTGCACGACATCGGCTACTACATCAGCCGGTCGAGCCATCACAAGCACTCGCTGTATCTCATCAAGCAGGCCGACTGGACCGGCTTCCATCCGTACGAGATCGACGTGATGGCGAACGTGGCGAGGTATCACCGCCGCAGCACCCCGAAAGAGCGTCACAGCGCCTATCGGAAGCTCTCCGACGATCACAAGCGGCTCGTAAATCAGCTCGGCGCCTTCCTTCGCCTCGCCAACGGCCTCGATCGCAGCCATTTCCAGAATGTCGAGCGCCTGCAAACGGAGCTCCGCGGCGACGATCTCAGCATTATCATCCACACGAAGAGTGATCCCCAGCTGGAGATCTGGGGGGGCACGCGTGCGGCGGACCTGCTCCAGGAGACCTTCGATGTTCGGGTTCGCATCACGGCCGAAACCACGTCGGCGCCCGTCATCGACACCTCGAACGGCCTCCAGGCCGACCCGCTCGTTTCGTGAGCGGGACCGTATTCACGCGGGCTTTATGGGACTGCGCCTTGCCCTAGCGTGGCGATTTATCTACCTTTTTCTGCTGTGTGGA
>CAZXHQ010000262.1:0-5837 GCA_964640145.1 uncultured Rhodothermales bacterium
CGTATCGGAAATCTCCCAGTATCGGGTGGCCCATGGCGGCGAGCTGGACGCGAATTTGATGCTTGCGTCCGGTCTTCAGACGCACGCTCAGCAGGCTGAGCCCGTCGGCATGGGCCACGTGCCGCCACTGCAGAGCGGCCTCCTTGCCGCCGGGCGTCCCGGCCTCCACGACCCGCCCGCCGCCCTCCTCCGCCAGAAGCACGTCACGAAGCAGCCCTGCGCCCGGGCACGATCCTTCCACGACGGCGAGGTAATCCTTCTCCGGCGTTCGTCGTCGAAACTGGTCGGAAAGCCGCGCGGCGGCCTTGGACGTGCGAGCCAGCACGACGACGCCGGAGGCCGGACGATCCAGCCGGTGCACAAGGCCCAGGTAGACGTTTCCGGGCTTGTCGAACCGCTGTTTGACGTACTGTTTCCCGCGCCTGAGCAGATCCAGGTCGCCGGTCTGATCTTGCTGGACGAGCATTCCCGCGGGCTTGTTGACCACCAGGAGATGATTATCCACGTAGAGAACGTCGAGGATCTCCGACATCACGCTTCCGGAACGGGCCTGGCGGCGCGAAGCTCCTCCGAGATGTCGTGCACGGCGTCGACGAAGACCCGCGCACGGTCGGGATCGTGATCGGGGTGCATGCCGTGGCCGAGGTTGGCGATGTGCCGATCCGATCCGAATTGGGTAAGCATGCGCCGTACCTCGCGGCGAATCACGTCCGGCTCGGCAAACAGCACAGCCGGATCGAGATTGCCCTGCAGCACTTTCTCGCCTACCGCCGACCGCACCTCTCGCGGGTCCAGCGACCAGTCGAGGCTGATCACGTCGAACTCCGTAACGGCGAGCAGCGCGGGGGCATAATGCGCGCTGCGCGCGAAGACGATCGTCGGCACGTCGGGCCGTGCCTGCTTGACGCGGCGGGCCATCTCGCATAGGCGCGGCAAGGCGAACGTCTCGAACTCCGCCCGTCCGAGCAGTCCCGCCCAGGAATCGAACACCTGCACGGCCTGCGCGCCCGCATCGATCTGTCCGACCAAATAATCGACGAGCAGGTCCGTCAGCCGCTGCAGAAGATCGTGGGACGCCGACGGGTACCGGTACAGCCACGAGCGGGCTTTTATAAAATGCTTACTCCCTTCACCCTCGACCATGTAGGCCATGAGCGTCCACGGTGCGCCGCAGAATCCGATCAGCGGGACGCGGCCGCTCAGATCCTCACGCGTCCGGGTCAGGGCATCGAAGACGTAGGCCAGCTCGGCCTGCACGTTGGGGACGAGCAGGCGATCGAGATCGCCGGGCTCGTCGAGAGGGTTCGCGAAACGCGGACCCTCGCCCTTGACGATGCTCACGTCCATGCCCATCGCCTGTGGAACGACGAGGATGTCGGAGAAGATGATGGCGGCGTCGAGCTCGAAGCGCTCGACGGGCTGACGAGTCACCTCGGAGGCCAGCGACGGCGTACGACACACTTCGAAGAACGCTTCCTCCGAACGAAGAGCGCGGTACTCCGGCAGGTAGCGACCGGCCTGGCGCATCATCCAGACCGGGGCCCTGGCGGTCCGCTCGCCCCGGGCCGCTCGGAGGAAAAGGTCGTTTTGCAGCGGTTTGAAATCGGGCATGGCTCCGAAAATAAGAGCCTGCGGCCCCGATGTTCCGAGGTTCCGGACGGCGAGGTTCCGGACGGCGAGGCTCCGGACGGCGAACGCTCCGCCGTCGCGAACGCCCGTCCCGAGGGCTCGCCGATGCGTACCGTCAATGCGAGGCGGTTTTCTGCGCAAGCGTCGATCCAAACGGATCGCCGCAGACGGGACATTCGTCCGCGCGCGCGGGAATTCGCGCCCGGTCGCACGGGCAGGTCACGAAGAGTTCGGTCTCTTCGAGATCCGCGCCGCACTTCTCGCACACGAGGGCGTGCGGGGCGTTGACGCAGCGGCAGCGCACGCATTCGCCGGGCTGGAGAAACGGTGACTCGGCCACGAGGCGCCGAAGGCGCACGTGCGCCAGCACGGCCAGGAGCGTGAGGACCGCGAGGCTGATCACCGCCGGCACCGTTTCTTCGAGAAAAAGAAGATAGTTCGCGCCCGCATGGAAGGCCGCAGCCATCAGGACGGACGGAACCATCACGACCCACCGTGGACGCTCGGCGCGCGCGAAGCGGGCGTAGGCGAGCCCGTACCCCCACAACGCGGCGTACGCCATGTGTGCGGGTACGGGCCACAGGAACCGCGCCAGCAGCACGTCGCTGCCGAAACGCATCGCATAGAAGAGGTTCTCGAACGACGCAAAGCCGAGGGCCACGGTCATGGCGTAGACCATGGCGTCCACCGGTTCGTCCAGATCGCCGAGACGTCGCGTGGTCTGCACGGCCGCCACCGCTTTGGTGACCTCCTCAATCAGGCCGACGCTGGCGCAGAAGACGAATAGCCGCACGGCTGAAATGTCGGCGGCATGCTCGAAGATGTCCATTTCAAGCCCGAGGCCCGCCCGGACCCCTTCGTTGAGCGCCGCGGCGACCGTGATGCTCGCAAACCCTCCGACGACGCCTACCTGCACCAGGTGGCGGATCGACTCCGGCTCGACGCGATCGTAACGGCGAAGGATCCACAGCCAGATGGCCGTGCCGAGCAGCACACCTCCAATCGTATATACCGCTTCAAGCATTATGTGGCCGTCACGTCACGCGGCAGGCAGGTTCTCATCTCATGCGATCCCGGAAACGGGGCGGGCCGTCGAACTTTTCCTCACCCGTGATGTTCGCTCCGACGCGGCGCCACGACAGGTCCGGTAGTTCCAACCGTCGGCCGGGTCCTTCGAACACGGCCTGCGATCTGTTTTACACGCACGTTACAGCCGATGTCGCAGCAACCTCCATACGGTGCGCGGCCCAGGTGGGGGCCCGCGGATCCGGCGGCGGCCGGCTCCTCTGCCGGCCGATCGGATTCGGACGCGGCTCTCCCGCCTGCCGCTCGTGAGCACGGATGCGGCGGCCGTGATGACATGGATGATGATTCGTCGCTCCCGTTTCGCGAAGAGCTGGTCCGCAAAGGCCTCCACCTCCTCGCTCTCGTAATCCCTGCAGGTATCTACGTGTTGGGGCGGTGGTGGGCGCTCGTGATCCTGATACCGCTCTCCGTCACAGCCGTCGGCGCCGACGTGCTGCGCGCGCGCTCGGATCGCTTCTCAGACCTCATCCAACAGCTCTTCGGCAGAATGATGCGGTCGTCGGAACGGGCGCCGGCCGGCGGAGTCGTGCTCAACGGGGCGACGTGGGTGCTCGTCGCCGCCACGCTCCTGACGCTGTTCTTTCCGGTGAAGCTGGCCGTCCCCGTCTTCGCCTCCTTCCTGGTCGCCGACGCGGCGGCGGCGGTCGTGGGCCTTCGATTTGGAAGACGCCGCTGGAGCGGCACGCACCGAACCGTCGAAGGCTCCCTCGCTTTCGCCGTGGCGGCGTTCATATGTCTTCTCCCCTTCTCGCACATCCTGGTCATTCCGGCGGCCGCCGCCGCACTGGCCGGCGCGTGCGCCGAGGCGCCCGAGTGGCCGGTTAACGACAACGTGCGCGTCCCGCCCATCATGGCCGGCGTACTTTTCGTTTTCGGGCTGTAGCTTGCCGCGAGACGGACTGCCCCATTCCCGGAACATCCACCCACTTCTTCGACATCGGATTCATGTTCGACCTGGCCGAATCAACGTGGAAGCGCCTGACGGGCCTCGATCCGTTTCCGCAGCCCCGCTACATCCGGACGAGGTACCCGGTCGTGTTGATGCACGGCTTCGGCATCTTCGCGGCGTTGCGGCGCGGCGGGCACCTCCATCAAGAGGCCATGGGGCTTCGTTCGCACGGCATACCGGCCTTCGCGCCGAACGTGGCCGCCTACAACACCGTGCTGGCCCGCGCGGAGATGTGGAAGCGGCGGCTCGACTACGTCCTGAAAGTGACCGGTGCGGAACGACTCAACCTGATCGCCCAGTCGATGGGCGGTCTGGACGCACGCTATCTCATCAGTCGCCTCGGGATGCACGATCTCGTGGCATCGCTCGTCACGGTTTCGACGCCGCACCGCGGCAGCGGCATCGCCGACGTGGTTCTCGAGCAGCCCGAATGGGCGCGTGAGTGGACGGCGGAGGTGCTCAACTGGCTGGGCGCCAGAGCCCTGGAAGACGCCACGGCCGACTTCCTCCGTTCGGTTGCCGAACTCACGCCTTCGTACATCAGGGGCCGGTTCAACGACGAAGCCCCGGACCATCCGTCCGTCCGCTACTACTCCTATGCGGGCCGGGCGGGCAAGGAGACCGGCGTGCCCATCAACCCGTTCCTTCGCATCCTGAACGGCCGGCTGTACCCCCGCGAAGGCGTCAATGACGGCTTCGTCTCGGTCGACAGCGCGAAGTGGGGAACGTTCCTCGGCACCATCGACGCCGACCACGCCCAGCAGGTCGGCATCTCGTTCAGCAAGAATTCGTTCGACGCGCACGGCTTCTACTGCGGCGTCGTCGAACGCCTGTCCGCCGACGGGTTCTAGTGACTCACCGCCACGATCGCAGCGTTTTGGAAAGCGAACCGATGTAGGCGCCGCGGCGGCGCGCCTGGTCGAGAGAACGCAGGAAATGATCGTTCCAACCCGGGCAGTCGACCTCGTCGCCGAGCGTCGTGTGCCACAAGCCGATCATCACGCCACCGTACCGGCGGCAGACGTCGGCCAACTCCTTCGCGGCCTCGAGGGCGCCTTCGAGATCCAGGTTGCGGCGGTTAAACAGCGCCGAGTCCATCATGGAGAGGGGCATTTCCCAGACGTCCAGCGGCCGATCCTGCTCGAGGTCGTAGAGCTGGAACGGAAGACAGGTCCCCCGCCGAAATCCCTCATGCTCGGCATACGCTATCGTACTGTCGATCTCGAAGCCCAGCTCGGCGTGCAGGGCCGCGGTGGCCGCCGGATCGTACCGCAGGTAGTGCTGGCGCACCGACGTCACCTCGGCTCCGCAAACGCGTTGGAGCCGCTCCTTCTCCTTCCGAAGGCGTTCCGGATCCTCCGGCGTCGCGTAGCTCGGATGCAACCCTATTTCGAAGCCTGCCGCCCGGACCTGCTCCATCCACCTCCGCAGAAACGACGAGCCGACGCGGTAGCGCACGTCGTGCGGGTTGCCCGCGCCGCCTTTGACGAAATAGGTCGCCGTGCCCCGCCGATCGGCGACGGCGGCAGGCATCTCGTACAGCGCGCGCACGTACGGGTCGCCCGCCGACATTTGACGAAACACGCGGGCCGCCCGGTCGAGGCGCTGTCTCGGGGGCACGCGGCGACGATTGAGAACCAGATACTTCACAAATTCCCGGTATAGAATGCCCGGGCGCCATTTTCGAACGTAGTCGACGTCGTGCGTCGGACAGAAGGCCCATCGCCGCCCATCGAACCTCCTCCGGTCCACCTCGACGCCGGCTGTACGCAGCTTCCGGGCGAGCCCTTCGCGGTAGGCGTCCACGGCGGGCTCGAGAACCGTCCCGAGCCGTGCGTGCAGCGAATAGGCAAACGCTGCACGCCCGTGCTCGTCGCGCAGGCGGTCGGCACGCTCCTGCCAGCCGCTCAGCCACAGGAAGGCCGACGCCACGAAATCGGGCCGGCCGGCCGAATCCGTGAAGAAGGCGGGCACCTCTCGCCCGTCGACGTCGTGCCAGGAAGCCGACTCCGCGCGGAACGGCTTATCGCCGGCAAAAAAACCGGGGGCGGAACGGGCATGGGCGAGCACGACGCGCGCAGCCGCCGCACGCGATCCGCCGCGCCCGTAGTAGACGATAGCGGAAGCTCGATCGGGGGAAACCCAGTCGGGCTCCAGGCCGAGCGGCACCAGC
>CAZXHQ010000263.1:0-5828 GCA_964640145.1 uncultured Rhodothermales bacterium
CGATCCTCTAGTGGACTTTCTCCTTGCGCCTTGTCGCCGGAGCCCCGTATTCCTCCGGCGCCGCGTTGCGGCGGATCGTCTTCTGGACATGATGCGCCGAAAGGAATACGCCGAGGGCGACGAAGAGATAGTAGCCGAGGAATCGCCAGATGAGCAGCGTCGGAGCGAGGGTCGCCGCGGGGATGAGCGGCCCGATGAAGAGCGCGTAGAGGCCCTCGAGGCCTCCGGCTCCCCCTGGTGTGGGCAGGATCAGCGAGCCGAGCGTCATCGCGGCGGTGCGCACCACCGTCAGCGTCTTGTCGAACTCATCCACGAAGCTCCAGACGATGAACAGCAGGAGCAGGTACCGGCTGAGCCAGATTCCGACGGTGAGCATGAAGCCTTTCAGGTAGAACATGGGCCGCTGAGAGCGCAGAATTTTCGCACGATGGCGAAGCTGCCGCATCTCCCGTTCGACCCGTCCCCGGAAACGCCGCAGCCATCGGAAGCGAAAGACCCAGGAGGTGAAGCGATGCAGGTGATCGGGGCGCATCAGCGTGGCGTAGCCGAAGATGATCACCCAGGCGAGCAGGCCCAGAAAATAGATCACGAAAGCGGCGGCGCCCACGTCGCCGATCGACGCCGGGATGACCTCGAGATACATGGAGGCGACGAGGATGACCGGAATGGTCAGCGCGAATCCGAGCTGATCGAGCAGGACGGAAAACAACATGAAGGCGGTCGACTCGCCCACATCGATGCGTCTGTCGCGTGCGACGTAGAGGGCGGCAAACGGGGCGCCGCCGACCGCCGACGGCGTCACGTTCGAGAAGAAATCCCATGCGAGCTGGCCGCGGATACCGGCCGAGCGGCCCAGGCGCCCTCGCGAGATGAAGTCGAGGCGCCATCCACCCATATACACCCGGCCGACGACGGCCGCCAGGGCCGCCGTCAGCCACCATACGTTGAGGTCGCCGGCAAATTGGCGGAATTCCGCCGGCTCGAACGTGAAGGCACCGATGACGACCAGCACGACCAGGCTCAGGAGCAAAGGCCAGACGATGCGCCTGAGGGAGATCGACGAGGCATCTGCGTCCGCCGGAGCGACATAGACGTTGCCCGTCGGCACCTCGGATGTGCTTTCGACCGTGTCGGACATTCAGGTGAGTGACTTGTCGGGCTGAAGATACGCGGTACGCCGTTGACCGAGGATTGGTTCAGCTGGATACGTAGCGGACCCGTTCCCGTTACCCCACCACCTCGACGGCCTCCAGCAGCTTGCGGTAGGTGTCCTGCATGGCTTCGGGAATGACCTTGACGTCGGCCGTGGTCGCCATGAAGTTCGTGTCGGCGCGCCAGCGTGGGACCACGTGCACGTGCAGGTGCTCGGGCACGCCGGCCCCTGCGGCGAGGCCGATGTTCATCCCCACGTTGAAGCCGTTGGGCTGCAGCGCGTGCCGGAGCCACCGGATGCATCTCTCGGTCAGGTGGGCGATCTCGACCTGCTCCTCCCCCGTAAGGGCCTCGTAGGTGTCCACCTGTCGAAACGGGACGATGAGGAGGTGGCCGTTGTTGTAGGGATAGAGGTTCATTACCACGAAGGCCGTCTCCCCGCGGTAGAGGACGAGGTTCGCCTCGTCGTCGTTCGCTTCGGCGATGCGCAGGAAGAGGGTCGCTCGCTCCTCGCCGGTTCGCCGGCTCGTCGATTCGATATGCCTGGATCGCCAGGGGCTCCACATCCTTTCCATCTCAAAACAATAGCTGGCGTTACGAGTTGTAGCGAGGTTGTAGTTTTCGTTGCCGACCGAGGGCCGATACCCGTCTGACGGTATAGCCAATATATGGACGTCCGCAGAGCTGATTTACATACCCACACCGTGTGCTCCGACGGGAAGCTGACGCCCGCCGCTCTGGTAGAGAAGGTGCACGCACACGGTTTGCACGCGCTCGCCATCACGGATCACGATGCGATCGATGCGCTGGCGGAGGCCGAGCCCGTGGCCAGGCGTCTCGGCATCGAGCTGATTCCGGGCGTAGAGCTGAGCGTGACGGTGGACGGCTGCGAGATCCACATGCTCGGATTCTATTTCGATCCGCATCATGCCGCGCTCAAGGAGCATCTCGATGCGTTTCGCGCGGCGCGGGCCGAACGCGCGCGCAAGATGCTGGCTCGCCTGGAGGATCTCGGCCTATCGCTTCCCATGGACGGCGTTTTGGCGTGCGCCGACGCCGGCGTGCTCGGCAGGCCGCACGTCGCGCAGGCGCTGGTAGATGCCGGTCTCGTCCCTTCGTACGACGCCGCCTTTGCGGAGTATCTCCGCGACGAGGGTCCGGCCTTCGTTCCCAAGCCGCTCTTTCCGGCGCGGCAGGCCATCGGGCTCCTCCATGATGCGGGCGGCGTGGCGGTGCTTGCGCATCCCGGCACCCGCGTCGACGGCTTCGTCATCAAGAAGCTGATCGATCTGGGGATGGACGGGATCGAAACCATTCACCCTGCCCACAGCCCGGCCCTGACGCGTCGGTACAAGGATCTGGCCCGCAAATCCGGGTTGATTGAGACGGGGGGCTCGGATTATCATGGGTTCCGGCTCGACGAGGACCGGAACCTGTCCCGGTACAGCCTTCCCTACCGCCGTCTCGAGCTTATTCGGCGGGTGGCGGCGTAGGCCTGTATCCAGTTGGAACATCGCACTGCCTTAGATGCCCAGAACGATAAAGGGATCACATCTCGCCGGTGACGCGCGGTTTGCCGTCGTCGTCAGCCGGTTCAACGAGCTGGTGACGGAGCGCCTGCTGGCCGGAGCGCTCGATGCGCTCGAGCGGCACGGGGCGGACGTCGACGACGCGACGGTGGTCTGGTGCCCCGGCGCCGTCGAGATCCCTCTCGTTGCCAAGAAGCTCGCCGAAACGGGCGAATTCGATGCCGTGATCTGTCTGGGCGCGGTCATTCGCGGCGCCACCCCCCACTTCGATCTCGTCTGCAGCGCCGTGACCAGCGGCACGACGCAGGCGACGCTGGAGACGGGCATACCGGTCATCTTCGGGGTGATCACGACGGAAACCGTCGAGCAGGCGCTCGAGCGCGCCGGCTCGAAATCCGGCAACAAGGGGTCGGATGCCGCCCTGGCCGCCATCGAGATGGTCAATCTCCTCCGGGAGATTTCCGCCTGAATGGCGCACTGCGCTTCGCCGATACCGCTCCGATCCGGAACGCCGCCCATCGATTGAACGCTACCGCTTGATGCCGTCCGTACCATCCCATCCGGGTTGACATGCGTTCGATCGTACTGCTTCTCCTCCTCGTTGTCGCGGCACGCCCGGCCGGCGCGCAGGACTACCGGTGGACCGCCCACACGTCGCTCCGCGAGGTCACGGATCTTACCGTCTCGGAGGATGCCGTCTGGACCGCCACGACGGGCGGCATCTTCCGCTACGTCGTCTCGTCGGGCGAGATTTCCACGTTCACCGCGAGCGAGGGCCTGCACAGCGTCCAGACCAGGGCCGTCACCTACGATCCAGTGCGCGAGGTCGTCTGGATCGGATACCGCAGCGGCGTTCTGGACCGGTTGGACCCCGAGACGGGCGTGGTGAGGACGTTTCGCGACATCGAACGGGCGGAACGGTTTTCATCCCGCCAGATCAACGAAATATTCGTGCGTGGCGATTCGGTCTACGTGGCGACGTCGTTCGGTCTCGTCGTGTTCGATCCCGTGAAGAACGAAGTCCGGGACACCTACAGCCAGCTGGGATCCATCTCTGCAGGCGTCCCGGTGTTCGATCTGCTGATCGGGCCCGGACCGAACGCCGAGCCGACCCTCTGGCTGGCGACGGGCGACGGGGTGGCGCGGGCACCGATGCAGGCGGCAAATCTGAAGGACCCGGGCGTATGGACGGTAGAGGCGGACGGACTGCCGGGCCGGGAGCTGCGTGCCATCGAGCGGTTCAACGGGCAGATGTACGTGGGAACCACGCAGGATCTGGCCCGCCGGCGTGACGACGGCACCTACGAAGCGATGGGCCTCACCAGCCGGGGCGTCCTCGACCTGGAGGCGCTGCCCGATCGCCTGGTGGCCATCGACCGCTTCGTTCCATACGTGATGACGGCGGACGGCCGGGCGCGCTTGGTCGACGTCGAGGGCTACCGCGACCCGGTAGCCCTGGCGTTCGGTCCTGACGGCGACGTCTGGATCGGAGACAGGCAGGGCGGCCTCGTCGCGATCGAACCGCCGGACGTTTCACGGGGCGACGCGGTAATCGTCCAGGCGGAGCTCTATCCTTCGGGACCCTACGACAACCTCTTCACGGGGCTGGAGGTCGACGCCGGTGGGCGCCTGTGGGCGGCGGGCATCCTCGATCCGCAGGCGGGGTTTTACCGCTTCGATCCACCGGACGAATGGACGAACTACATCCCGCGTTTCGAGCCCGGTCTCGGGACGGCAAACTCGTTCGAGCGGATTTACGTGGACGCCCGGGGCCATGCGTGGGCCGGTTCGGCGGGCGCTGCCCTGGCCGAGGTGACGGCGGACGGGGAGGTCCGGATGTGGGGCCCGAGCAATTCCACCATACGCCCGGCCTCGGGCACCGAGAGCTTCGTCATCGTCGGCGGCATCGCGAGCGACGGTGAGGACAACGTATGGGTGACCAATCGGGCCTCGCCGGTGCCCCTGCACGTATACGAGCCGGGTGGAGGGTGGACCGGCATTCCGCGGATCCAGTGCGACGGGTTCACGACCACCGGCGTGACGTTCGACCGCATCTTCATCGATTCGTTCGGCCAGAAGTGGATCATCGTTCTGGACCTTGCAAACCTGCGGCGCGTGGTAGGCCTTCTCGTGCTCGACCAGAATGGCACGCCGACGGATCTGGACGACGACTCATGCCGGTTCTTCGCGTCCCAGGGATCCGCCGGGCAGGGGCTGCCCGGCACGGCGGTGACGTCCGTCGCGGAGGGTCGGGACGGGCTGATGTGGATCGGCACCGAACAGGGGCTGGCTTTCATCATCAACAGCGGCATCGTGGCGCGCGATCGGAACGCCATGCCGATCTGGCCGCAGTTTGCCGACCGCACGCAGGGGACCTTCTTGCTGAACGGCATCCAGATCAACGATCTCGCCGTGGATCCGGCGAACCGCCTCTGGGTAGCCACCAACCAGGGCGTCTCGGTGGTGCAGCAGGTGGAGGGCGGCTATGCCATTGCCGAGCCGTTCACGAGCCCCAACTCGCCGCTGTTCTCGAACAACGTCGTGGCGATTGCCGTCGACCCGACGTCCGGGCGCGTCTATATGGCCACCGATCAGGGGCTCATCAGCTACGAAAGCGACGCCATCGCGGCATCGGAACAGGTCCAGGACCTCAAGGTTTATCCCAATCCGGTGCGCATCGAGGACGGGGCAGAGGCCTCCGTCTTCATCGAGGGTCTCGTGGAAGCCACGGAATTGCGGGTCGTCACGCTCACCGGGGAGGTGGTCGCTCGCCTCCGGACGAGAGGCGGACGGGCCCGCTGGGACGGTCGCGACGAGGCCGATCGGATGGTTCCTTCGGGCATTTACCTGATCGTCGCCGTGGGCGACGGCGGGGAAGGCGCGGCGTACGCCAAGGTGGCGGTGATCCGCTGAGGGTGGTTAGGGTGCATTCGGAGCGTCGGCGCGGACTTGGCCTCGCGCCAAACCGCGCCATCGCACCGTGCGGCATCCCGGATGTGCGGCATCGCAGGACGTATCTTGCGTTGCCGGCGCGCGCATTTTTGGTTTTTTCACGGTTGGGAAGACCGGGGGCGGATACTTTCTCATGCTACACGGTGACCGTAGCTCAGTCGGTTAGAGCGCCAGGTTGTGGCCCTGGAGGTCGTG
>CAZXHQ010000264.1:0-5766 GCA_964640145.1 uncultured Rhodothermales bacterium
ACCGAGAGCATCCTGATGAGTCTGCCGCCGGTGGCGCGCTGGCAATACGACTGGCAGGCGGATCCGGGCGCGCCGGAGGAGCGCGCGAAGTGGTTTTTCGAGCGGCGCGACTGGCTGGCCATGGAGCCTGGAGACGAACCCTGACGACGGTGTAACGGCGCCTTGGCCCGGGCCTTACCAGCGAGGGCCCGACTCGAGGAGTTAGTAGAAACTTCAACGTCGTCTAGGAACTGCGAGCCTAGATTGTTCGATAGACAGATTGTACCGACGTACATCATCCCCGGTCCGCTATATGACGCCCCGAGAGTTCCTGAAGACGTATTCCTACGATAAGCGTCTCGTGACGGGGGAGTACTTTTCATCCGATCCGCTACGGATCGAACGCGGCGATCGAGTAGGGGTCGTGCTTCTCAATCTCGGTGGGCCGAACAAGCGGGAGGACGTCGCGCCGTTTTTGTACAATCTTTTCATGGATCCCGCCATTATCGACATCCCAGCCGGCGGGATCTTCCGCCACTGGATATGCCGGCTCATCGCCTCGCGGCGCTCCGAGAGCGTGGGCAAGGACTATGAGGTCATCGGAGGGGGGTCGCCCATCAACCGGCTGACCCGCGAACAGGCCCGCAGCCTCGAAGAGCGGCTGAACCGAACCTACGGCGAGAAAGCCGGGGTGCGATTCCGGACCTACATGGCCATGCGCTACTGGCACCCCTTCAGCGAAGAGGCGGCCCAGCGGATGGAAGCGGACCGCATCAACAAGGTCGTACTTCTGCCGCTATTTCCGCAGTATTCGAAGACGACCACCGGCTCCGGCCTCGCCTACTGGCGCGCCCTTCAGGACGCCGGTGAAATCCCGACCTGGGAAACTACCTACATTTTCGAATACGCGGCCAATCCGAAGTACATTCAGGCTGTCTCCGAGCGGATTGACGAAGCCTTACAGCGGTTTCCCAAGGAGGTACGGGCCAATACGCACCTCCTCTTCAGCGCACACGGCACGCCGCTGAAGGAGATGAAAGAACGGCGCGATCCGTACTGCTGCCTCATCCACGCCACGGTCGACCGCGTGATGGTGCAGCGAAATCACGATCATCCATACCACGTCTCGTTTCAGAGCAAGGTAGGACCGATGGAGTGGTTGACGCCGAGCACGGTCGACAAGGTGAAGCAGCTCGCCGAGGAGGGCGTCGGGTCCCTGGTCGTCGTTCCGATCGCGTTCGTGACGGATCACATCGAGACGGCTTTTGAGCTCGACGTCGAGCTGCGTGAAGAGGCCGAGGAGGCCGGCATCAGGCACTTCGAGGTGACGTCGGGACTGAACTGCCATCCGCTGTTTATCGAGGCGCTGGCCGAGGCAGCCGTGTCGCAGCTCATTCTGCCCGGCGACGTCGGCACGATGAGCGCGTCCGGCGACGGCGCGCCGTCCGGAAAGGCCTATCCGCTCCACCCGCTCAACTCGCTCCCGTCCTATCACCCGTCCGAGCGGTCCACGCGCTGCCGTCAGTGCGAATTCGTCGCGGATGCGCGACGGTGGGACGTCGCGCGGGGTACGCCCGAGACGCCGACGAGGCAGACCCAACGTTGATAGAACGCGGCAACAAGGGCTCCCGGCGTCGGTGCGGGAGCCTTTTTTTCGCTACCCATGGACGAACCCTCCGACCATCTTCTTCGTACCTTCGGAGCGATACCTCCGTCGAGCCGCGTGCTCGACCTCGGATGCGGACGCGGACGGCATACGGAGCCCCTCGTGCGCCTCGGTTTGGACGTCCATGCGTGCGACTCCAGCCCCGAAGCCGTCGAGGCGGTCCGGTCGCGGATCGCAGACGTCGTCGGGCAGGAATCGGCGAATGCACGCTGCAGCGTTTCGGCGTACGAGGCACTCGGCTATGCGGACGAGTCGTTCGACTGGGTCGTTGCGTTCGACAGCCTCTCTCGCGCCCAGACGCGAGCCATGCTGCTCGAGGTGCTCGCAGAAGTGCGGCGCGTCTTGAAGCGAGGAGGGTGGTTCTACGTCGCCGTGCCGGCCGTCCCGGACCGTCAACTCGGCAACGGCTCGCAGGGCTATGCCGGCGACAGTGGGCTGACACCCACGTTTACGGCGCGGACCCTCAATGAACTCCTCGCCGAGGCCGACTTCGCAGCGGCGGAGCCGCCGTCGGTGACCGCCCATGGCGGCCGCCGCCTCGTTCAGGCCATCTACCGAAAGACGGACCTCGAGACGCAGGCATGACCTTTCCATCACGACTCGAACGAACGGATCAGCGTACGTTGCCAGGCATGCTGGAGACCAGCCAGAAACTCTTCGACCGCGCGCGTCGAGTCATTCCCGGGGGCGTCAACTCCCCGGTCCGAGCCTTCAAGAGCGTGGGGGGAACCCCGATTTTCATCCGCAGCGCTCGGGGCGCGTACGTCGAGGACGAGGACGGGAATCGATACATCGACTATGTGGGATCCTGGGGCCCGATGCTGCTGGGGCATGCGGACCCGTCCGTCGTCGAGGCCGTCCGCGCGGCCTGTGCGCTTTCGACGTCCTTCGGTGCCCCGACGCGCCTCGAGATCGATGTTGCCGATGCCATCTGTGAGCTCGTTCCCTCCATCGATCTGGTGCGCATGGTCAATTCGGGGACCGAGGCCACCATGAGTGCCGTTCGCCTGGCCCGAGGCTTTACCGGACGCGACAAGATCATCAAGTTCGAAGGCAACTACCACGGCCACGCCGACTTCTTTCTTATCGCCGCAGGCAGCGGTGCGACCACGTTCGGGCGCCCCAACTCGCCGGGGGTTACGCGTGCGACGGCGCGAGACACGCTCGTGGCCCGGTATAACGACCTGGATGACGTCGTCCGGCTCGTCGGCGAGAACGAGGGCGACGTGGCGTGCATCGTCGTCGAACCCGTGGCCGGCAACATGGGATGCGTCCCGCCCGAGCCCGGGTTTCTGGAAGGACTTCGAAACGTATGCGACTCTCACGACATCCTTCTTATCTTTGACGAGGTAATGACGGGCTTCAGGGTATCGAGGGGCGGTGCGCAGGAACGATATGCGGTGACTCCGGATCTGACGACGTTGGGAAAGGTAATCGGAGGGGGGCTTCCGGTAGGCGCCTACGGCGGCCGGAAGGATATTATGGATCATCTGTCTCCGGCCGGGCCCGTTTACCAGGCCGGCACCCTCTCCGGCAATCCGCTTGCGATGGCGGCGGGCCGATCGGTTCTGCGGCGACTTCTCGACGAGCCGTCCATCTTCGATCGACTGGAAGAGTCGGGAAGGAAGCTCGCCGAGGGCACGCGCGACAATCTGGAAGCACTGGGTCTGAGGTACTACACGACGCGGGCCGGCTCCATGGGCTCGCTGTTCTTTACAGAGGAGAGGGTGACGAATTATGACGGGGCCCGGTCCAGCGACACGTCGCTCTACGGCCGCTATTTTCACGCGATGCTCAGGCGCGGCGTCTACCTCGCGCCGTCGCAGTTCGAGGCCTTTTTTCTGTCGACCCAGCACGGAGATGAAGAAATCGAGCGCACGCTCCGCGCACAGCGGGAGGCGCTGGAAGAGATACATACTTGATTTTGCGGCCCACGTCTACCCAGGGCGGGCCGATACGGACGCATCTTCCATAGAGCAGCGAAGAAACACGTTATGAGCACCTTTCAGGAGCGGTCGGTACGGCGCGATCTGATCTCCACGTCCGGCCGGTCGTCCATACCGGGCGCCCAGCTCGAGCGCGTGCCCGTGCTGATTTTCGACGAGCCGGGGACGATGGCGCGTCAGGTAGCGAAACGCGTGGCCGCATTGATCGAAGAGGGGAAGACAGTCGGCAAGAACGTCGTGCTCGGCCTGCCGACCGGCTCGACGCCCATCGGCGTCTACCAGAACCTCATCCGAATGCACAAAGAGGACGGGCTCGACTTCTCGCGCGTCGTCACCTTCAACATCGATGAGTACTATCCCATCGACCCGAACAGCCTGCAGAGCTACCACCGGTTCATGCGGGAGAATTTCTTCGACCACGTTAACATTCCTGAGGAAAACATCCACATTCCCCGCGGCGACGTTCCTCGAGGGGAGGTCGAGGCCTATTGCCACATGTACGAGCACGAAATCGAGAAGGCGGGAGGGTTCGATCTGCTCATGCTCGGTATCGGTCGCAGCGGCCACATCGGTTTCAATGAGCCGGGCTCCGGGCCCGAGACGCGCAGCCGCCTCGTCGTGCTCGACGAGATCACCCGGAAGGACGCCGCGAGCGACTTTTTCGGTGAAGAAAATGTGCCGCGGCAGGCACTCACCATGGGTGTCGGCACGATCCTCGACGCCCGCGAGATTCTCCTGCTGGCGACGGGCGAGCACAAGGCGCCCATTCTGCGGCGCGCCGTCGAGGAGCCGCCCAACCGCCGGGTTACGGCGAGTTATCTGCAGGAACACCGCAATGCGACGTTTTATGCCGATCGCTCTGCGGCGAGCGAGCTGACCCGCCAGAAGACCCCGTGGCTCGTCAAGTACGTGGAGTGGGATCCGCTCATGGCCAAGCGGGCCGTGATCTGGCTTAGCGAGAAGCTCGGCAAGGCGATCCTCACGCTGGAGGAGTCGGATTTCTACCGCAACAACCTGCACGAGCTGGTCTACGCGTACGACAACATCGACAACCTGTGTCGGACGGTATTCGAGGATCTTCGACGCAGGGTGACCTACCGCGACGGACTGATCAAGAACGAGAAGGTGATCGTGTTCAGCCCCCATCCCGACGACGACGTCATCTCGATGGGCGGGATGCTGGATAAGCTGGTCGCAAACGGCAACGACGTGCTCGTCGCCTACATGACCAATGGATCCGTGGCGGTCTTCGACGCCGACGTTCGTCGATATCTGCGGTTCATCGAGCTGAGCAAGGACGTGCTGGGCCTGTCCGACGATGCCAAGGTCGACCTGGAACGGGAGGAAGCCCGCGTCCTGGATTTCCTCGATAAGAAGGCGCCGGGCTCGGTGGACATGGAGGAGGTTCAGGCCATCAAGGCGCACATCCGGTACGCCGAGGCCATCGAAGGCATCGAGGTGATGGGTTTGAGGGCTGAGGATGCTCGTTTCCTCGACATGCCGTTCTACAAGACGGGACGGGTTCGCAAGGATCCGATCGGAGACGCCGACGTGGAGGTCGTGCTCGATTTGCTCGAGGAGATCGCGCCCACGCACGTCTTCGTGGCCGGCGATCTGTCCGATCCCCATGGTACGCACCGCATGTGCTATCAGGCCATCGGACAGGCCCTGCGCAAGTACAACCACCAGCATGTGGTGGCGTCGCCCGACGAGGCCGCCGTACCCGCCGACGAGGAGACGGCCAGCGGCTCGAATGGAAAAGCGGAGGACGGAAGCGCAGAGTTCGTCCGGCCGCTCGTGTGGCTCTACCGGGGCGCCTGGCAGGAGTGGGAGATCCACCGGGCAGACGTCTTCCTGCCGCTCTCTAAGGCGGATCTGGATCGGAAAGTCGAGGCCATTTACAAGCACGAGAGCCAGAAGGATCGCGCCATGTTTCCAGGCGCCTACGATGAGCGCGAGTTCTGGCAGCGAGCGCGAGACCGCAACACCAATACGGCGCAGGCGCTCAATAAGCTGGGGCTTCCGGAATTTTATGCGGCGGAGGCGTTTGTGACCACCTACGAGCTCTAGCGGAGAGCCTACACGAATGATCTCCCGGCGACGCCCCCATGGAGGACGGTCGCGGCGTCCCGGCCACCGGCATTCAATTCACGAAGAGAAAGTCGACCTCGCGGG
>CAZXHQ010000265.1:0-5742 GCA_964640145.1 uncultured Rhodothermales bacterium
GATTCGACAGCTCTCCGGAGGACGGTATCAGGTGCACGTTGTCCAGTCCCTCCCCGTCGATTTGCACGGCCACCCGGGCGTGCTGCGGACCGGCGAGGACGAATCGTATGTCGTCGTACGTGCCGCGCATCTCTCGCGCCGCCTCGAGCAGCGCGCCCAGGGCGCACGCACGCTCCAGGTCCCCCGAGACCATCACGACGAACTTGCCGTGGAGGCCATGGTCGCGGCGGAACGTGTTGACGCGGTGTTCGATCGGCTGGAGCGAGCTCATGGGCCAGTTCGGTACGACCGCGATGCGATCGACGCCGCGCGAGGCCAGCCGATCCTTCATGCAGCGCCCGACCGCGATCACGAGGTCCTTGCGGCGAAGGGCGGTGGACGAAAACGAGCGGAGCAGGCCGGCAATCCAGCCGCCGGGGCGCAGCCCATCCAGCGCCTCGGAGACTTCCGGATACAGTTCCTGCTCCCAGTGTACGGTCTTCGAGCCGAAAACGGAGCCGAGTACGTTCGCCAGCACTGGAAGGAGCGGAGAGCCGCCCTTGGAGACGACGACGTCGAAGCGGCCGAGAAGGAGCGCCCGAAGAAATAGAGCGGGGTAGAGGAGGAGCACGGCGATCACGTGCTGGAACAGGAAGCGGTGCCGGGACGGAAAGCCTCGCACGCGGACCACGCGGACGCCGCCCGGCAGGAACGCCGCGTCGCCGCCGGCCGGCCCCGTCAGCACGGTCACGCGCCATCCGCGCTGCACCAGGTTGACGGCCATGTCTCGCAGCCGCGCGCCGCCGTGGGCCGGAGGATAGACCTGGTTGATGAACAGTACCGTCGGCTGACGGGTGCCGTACGTCCGGCTGCTTCGAAGGCGGCTATCCATGGATCCGGCGGAGGTTCGATAGGTCGCCTGCTCGGAAGCAGTTCGCTTCTGCAGTTCTCACGCGCCGGGCGACTACCACTTCCGTTTCCTTGTGAGTTTGTCGATGTTAGTACACCGCTCTCCGCGGCAAACGACGTACCATAGGGCTCGTGGCGTGCTCATCCGCTTCCTGCGGAGTTGGAAGTGCTCTCGCGAGCGAACGGCGGGAAACTTTTTCCGGGTCGCTTCCGAATATTCCGGGCGGGCTGACGAGTCGGGGAGTTGCCTCGCCCGTCGCTCCTCCATCCGAGGGCGCGCCCATGCTGCCCGCGATCCTTTCAGACAAACGAGCTTCGACTATGCAAGCCGGATTTCGACAAGCGGATATGATCGAGCTGCACGACGCCGGCGTGGTCGTGCACGTGGAGAACCTCCCCCGTGAGGATCTGGGGTGGCGAGATTCGCCCACCGTCGTCGGGAAGCGCCTCTCCATCGACGGCGACGAGCTCGGGCGGCTTCTCCACGCCGTGGGGGTCACCTTCGACGCCGACGTGCTCTATAACGATGAGTTCGACGTCGTATTCCATCGGCCCCTTCGAACCGGCGAGGAAAAGCTCGACGTCGCCCTCAAGGACACGCTCCGCGTCACGGAGCTGCTCGCCCGCCCGGAAGGCCCGCACCTCCTACACATCCACGTCACGTCCCATCCCGCGGACAACGCCGACGAGGAATACGTTCAGCAGCTCACCTACAGCGGGAGCTATACGGTTTGGTGGACGAAGACGATCGGTTGAAGGTTAACGGTTGAA
Source organism: uncultured Rhodothermales bacterium (assembly GCA_964640145.1). Classification (GTDB taxonomy): domain Bacteria; phylum Bacteroidota; class Rhodothermia; order Rhodothermales; family VXPQ01; genus CAZXHQ01. The sequence goes on from CAZXHQ010000265.1 coordinate 1,660, forward strand.
GGTTGAAGGTTGAAAGTTGAAGGTTTCTTTGGTAGGTGGGACGGCGCCTCTATTTCTGGCGGCCGCTCTCTTGTATTTCTGGTGGCGGCTCTCTTGTATTTCCGGCGGCCGCTCTCGAGTATTTCTGCCGGCGCTCTCGTGTCTGTGAACCTTGAGGTTCGGTGCTCGGAACCGTCGACCCTTTGTTCGCAAATTGCTATCGGGTCAGCTTTTTACGGGTTGGTGCCGGGTGTACCACTCGTAGGTCCGGCGTAGGCCCTCTTCCAACGACGTGGAGGCCGTCCAGCCTAGCCTGGCCATTCTCGAGACGTCGAGCAGCTTGCGGGGGGTGCCGTCGGGCTTGGAGGTGTCGTAGAGGATCTCGCTGCTGCTTCCTACCACGTCGCGGATCGTCTCGGCCAGCTCCGTGATGGAGAGATCCTCGCCCACGCCGACGTTCAGCATGCCGTGGGCAGCCGTCTCGTGGAGCCTCTGTTCCGGAGCACGAAGGGTGAACAGGACGGCGTCTGCCAGATCATCCACATACAAAAACTCCCGTTTCGGGGCGCCGGTGCCCCACAACGTCACGGGCGCATCGCCGCGCTTCGCGTCGTGGAACTTGCGGAGGAGGGCCGGCAGCACGTGGGAAGTTTCGAGATCGAAGTTGTCGTTCGGTCCGTAGAGATTCGTCGGCATGAGGGTGATGAAGTCGTCGCCGTACTGCCGCCGATAGGCCTCGCAGGTCTTCGTGCCGGCGATCTTGGCGACGGCGTACCACTGGTTCGTCGGCTCGAGAGGCCCCGTCAGGAGATGCTCCTCGTTCATCGGCTGCGGCGCGTGCTTCGGGTAGATGCAGGAGCTGCCGAGGAAGACGAGACGGGCGACGCCGCAGTCGTGCGCGGCGCGAATGACGTTCGACTGGATGGCGATGTTGTCGGCGATGAAGTCGGCCGGGTAGCGATCGTTCGCCAGGATGCCGCCCACGCGGGCGGCGGCGACGACGACGAAGTCCGGCCGCTCCACCTCGAAGAACCGGCCGGTCGCCTGCTGATCGCGCAGGTCGAGCTCGCTGCTCGTGCGGGTGAGAAGGTTATGGTAGCCTTCGGCCTCGAGACGGCGAACGACGGCGGAGCCGACCAGGCCGCGGTGGCCGGCGACGTAGATGGATGCAGAGGGACCGGCAAGGTGCATACTATGCGGATGGAGTAGAGCGTTCTTTTCGAAGGGTCAGTAGATCTCGATGCCGTCGCTCGTCATGCGCTCGATCACGTCCGCATTCGCGGCTGCTTCGGCACCGGTGTAGACGTGGAGCTGCAGGCCCCGGACGTCGAGGGCGTCGCGAACAACCGCGTAGTCGTCCGGCCGTTTCGGCCCGTCGTACACCACCAGAACGTCCACGTCGCTCGCCGCGGTCTCGTCTCCCCGCGCGTACGATCCGAAGAGAACGAGCCGCAAGAGGCCGATACGATCGACGAGGTACCGACCGCGCTCGCGAAGCCGGTGGACAATCTCTTCGCGACTACGGGCCGGATAATAGACTTTCGCAGAACCGGAGGATTCGATCCGCATGCTTAATGAGTCGTTCCGCTTCCGCGGAGGTGTACCGGTTGAAAGGAGCTCCGGAGACGTGGGCGTCGGGAGATCTCGTTGGAATATACGCTTTGTCGAGCTCGAGCGCCGCCGCGTGAAATTCGGCCGCCCGGGGGTATTCCTTCGCAAGAAGATCCAGCAGGTCCGCAACGGAATGCCCCCACGCCTCGCCGCCGACCTTCTGGAAGACGGCCATGACTGCCTTCTCGGCGGCCTGCTGGGCGACGAAACACGCCCATTCATGCCGGCCCGTCTCCAGCGCCTGTGCGGCGAACTCGAGATCTTTCTCGGCCTGCGCAAACCAGTCTTTCGCCCGTGAGGCCATTGGAGCTCGGGTGATCCGTGGAGGACGACCTTGTTACGGGGCCTCGGCTCCGTTGTGCCCCGCCCCCGAGAGGCGGCCGGCTTTCGGGGTGCGGCGAACGTCGAGACAGGCCGGAACCATGTGCCCATACTTCCTTAAGCATGGTCTGGGTAGCTCGGACGTCCGCGGCCGCAGCGCCGCTCGGCGATGACATCTCTTCTCATCCTAAAATCGCTTCATTCAGCATGGTCTATGCCGTCATTATGGCGGGCGGAATCGGAAGCCGGTTCTGGCCGCAAAGTAGAAAGGACAATCCCAAGCAGTTTCTTCGTGTCTTTGACGACCATACGCTGATTCAGAATACGGTGGCGCGGCTCCAGGGGGTCGTCCCCCCGGAGCGCATTCTGATCGTAACCCACGAACGCTACGTGGAGCAGACCCGGGAGCAGCTTCCGGCCGTCCCGGAAGAGAACATTCTCGCCGAACCGGTCGCCCGCAACACGGCGCCCTGCATCGCCTTCGCCGCCGTCAAGCTCGCCGCCCGTGATCCCGATGCGGCCATGGTCGTGCTACCGGCCGACCACGTCATCCGCAACGTGAAGAGCTTCCACGCCGTGCTCCGCGCCGCCGTGGAGAAGGCGCAGGAGGACGATGCACTCGTCACGATCGGCATCAATCCGACGCACCCGGAGACCGGATACGGCTACATCCAGTTCGACGGGCAAACCGACGCGAACGGTCAGGACGAGCCGCACGCCTACGCGGTCAAGACGTTCGCCGAAAAGCCCGACCTGGCGACGGCCGAGCGGTTTGTGGACTCGGGGGACTTCCTCTGGAACAGCGGGATGTTCGTCTGGCGCGCCGACGTCATCTTAGAGCAGATCCAGCGGCACCTTCCGGCGGCCTTCGAGGCCTTCGAGCCGGTGCGCGAGGCGATCGGCTCGGCCGACGAGCACGCGGCGGTAGCGGAGGCCTATTCGAAAAGCCCGCACATCTCGATCGACTACGGGGTCATGGAGCGGGCCGACAAGGTATTCGTCGTGCCGGCCTCGTTCGGATGGAGCGACGTGGGTGACTGGCGGGCGGTCTACGAGCTCAGCGAAAAGGACGAGCACGGCAATGCGCTGACGGGCAACGTCATCGTCCACGACTCGAGCCGGTGCCTCGTCGAGGCCAACCGGCGGCTCGTCGTGCTCGTGGGCATGCACGACGCCGTGGTCGTCGACACCGACGACGCCCTCCTGGTCTGTCACCGCGAGAGCGCCCAGCGGGTAAAGAACGTGGTGGACTACCTGCACGCGCATCAGCTGGAGGAGTACGTCTAGCGGGCCGTTGATCTATCGCGCAGCTCTGCCTTGCACTCGGTCCGATCGGGGCCGACACATCTTCATACTAAGTTAACGATCCAATTGAATCTACCGTCAGGGAATGACGTAGTGGTCGAATCGTGACCCGCCAGTCATTTCTTGAATACGTAGTTCAATGGAGACACGAGACGGCATAACGCCGCACGAAGGGAACGGGGCGGAGGACGGCAGCGGCGCCGAGGCCGGCCTGGGCGACAGCGCCTCGCCCATGCCCGACAGCGACGCATTTCAGGACCTCTCCCGTCGCGAGCGGGAGCGGCTCGTGCGCCGGCAGCTGATGCTCGACGCCGCGCGCGCCGTTTTCGCCGAGAAAGGGTATGCGGACGCCACGCTGGACGAGATCGCCCAGCGCGCCGAGTTCGGCAAAGGCACCCTCTACAACTATTTTGAGGGCGGCAAGGAGGAGATCCTCTTCGCCGTCTTCGACGACCTCCATGCGGGGCTCCACCAGCTCATCGCGCAGACCTTCAGCCGCGAGCTGACGCGCGAGCGGCCGTTCCGCGCGGTGTTCGAGGGGTTCCTCACCGCCCTCTTCTCCTTCTTCATCGAACGTCAGGATCAGTTCATGATCATGATGAAGGAAGGCCACCGGATGGCCTTCGGGGAAGACCCCGAGAAGTCGGCCTACTTCATGCGGCAGGGCGAGCGCATCATCGAGGCCCTCATTCCGGCGATCGAGGAGGCGCAGCGCCGCGGGGCCGTGCGCGACTTCCCGCCCGTCTCCATCGCCCACATGATCATGGGCAACGTGAAGGGCTATCACATGCACCAGTGCATGGCGATCTGCCAGAGCGCGTCCGGCGGAAGCCGCGGCGCGCCGCGCTCTGCGGCCGGGAGCGATGA
>CAZXHQ010000266.1:0-5733 GCA_964640145.1 uncultured Rhodothermales bacterium
CATGAACTCCCTCTACGAAGCGATCGAGCCTACGATCATCCGCCTCGACCCGCCGCAGACGGATATGCTCTTCGTGCGCTCGGAGCCCGGGAAGACGACAGAGGCACTCGCGAGTCTCGAGGCGGTGCAGGAGCAGTTCAATCCGGGTTATCCATTCGAGTACCAGTTCCTCGACGACGCCTACGAGGAGACGTACCGAAGCGAGATGGTCATGGGCCGCCTCGCGAACGCCTTCGCGATCGTGGCCATCCTCGTGTCGTGCCTCGGTCTGTTCGGATTGTCCTCGTTCGCGGCCGAGCAGCGGCGCAAGGAAATCGGCGTCCGCAAGGTCCTCGGAAGCTCCGTCACCAGCCTCGTCGTGCTGCTCTCGAAGGACTTCACGCGCCTGGTGATGGTCGCGTTCGTCCTGGCGGCTCCGCTCGCGTATTTCGCGGTCGATCGGTGGTTGGGGAAGTTCGAGCAGCACGCGGAGATCGGGCCGATCATCTTCATCGTGGCCGGCATGGCCACGCTGCTGATGGCGCTGCTCTCGGTGAGCTATCAGGCGATCCGGGCAGCGGTAGCGGATCCGGTGAAGAGTTTGAGGTACGAGTAGGTGCTCGTCTCCCGATGCAAGGATTCCACTACTCATACCGCAACGTTCTGACCGGATCCAACCGCGCCGCCCGCAGGCTCTGCCAGCTCACCGTCACCACCGCCACGAGCAGCGCCAGGCCGCCTGCCAGCAGAAACACCCCCGGCCCGATGGCGATCCGGTAGGCGAATCCCTCGAGCCACCGGCTCATCGCCAGATACGACACCGGCACGGCCACGACGAATCCGATGACCACCAACGTCAGGAAATCCTTCGAGAACAGCCCCGCCACGCTCGCCGCCGTCGCGCCGAGCGCCTTGCGGATGCCGATCTCCTTCGTCCGCTGCTGCACCGAGTAGGCGGCCAGCCCGTAGAGCCCCAGGCAGGCGATGAAGATCGCCAGCACCGCGAATGTCCCAAACAAGGCACCGAAGCGGTCTTCGGCGCGGTATAACGCATCGAAGGACTGATCCAGAAAGCTATACAGAAACGGCCGGTACGGCGCCAGCTCCGCCCACCGCGCCCGCACGGCCGCGACCGCCTCGGAGGCATCCGCCGTCGCCGTCTCCAGCACCAGGTAGCGCATCCAGGGCGAGACGCGGAAGCTGAGCGGATCCACCGCATGCCGCAGCGACTCATAGTTGAAGTCGGCAACGACACCGATGATATCGCCCTCGCGCCCCCACTGCTCGAATCGCTTCCCGACGATATCCGCCGGATCCGCATACCCCGCCTCCCGCGCGGCCGCCGCATTTACCACCAGCGCCGCCGACGCATCCGTCTCCATCTCCTTGCTGAAGAGCCGGCCCGCCACGACCACCACGCCGAGCTGCGCGAGGAACTCCTGATCCACCTCGAACATGCCGAACGTTACATCGAGCATGGTCCCGTCCGGAGCCTCGACATCCGTCCCGGCATCCGGAAAATAGCCGCCCGGCACGCTGCGCGTCGCCGAAGCCGCGGCAACAGCCGGCAGGGCCTCCATTTCCTGCTTGATCGCTTCGATCTCCTCCCGCACCCGTGGATCGCCCCCGAAGTCCAGCACCAGCTGCTGTCGATCCTCAAACCCGAGCGGATGATCGCGCAGATACGCCAGCTGCTCGTACACCACGACTGTGCCCGCGATCAGCGCGACCGACAGCATGAACTGAAACGCCACCATCGCCTTCCGCAGTCCGGCGCCGGAGGTCTCGACGGTGCCTTTGAGCACCCGCGACGGCCGAAACCGCGACAGTACGAACGCCGGATACGCCCCCGCGAACGCCCCTAGCAGCACGGCCCCGCCGGCAACCCAGGCGAGCACGGCCGGATCCAGCAGCGGCTGCACCGAGATCTCCTTCGCGGCGAGCGTCCGGAAGAGCGGCAGCAGTGCCCAAGCCGCCAGCGCGGCGAGCAGCGTTGCCGCCGTCGTCAACAGGACGGCCTCCGTCAAAAACTGCGCCATCAGCCCGCCGCGCCCCGCGCCGACGGTCTTCCGCACGCCGACCTCCTTCGCACGGCTCACCGACCGCGCGGTCGCCAGGTTCGTGAAGTTGAAGCAGGCGATGACCAGAATGAAGAGCCCGATGAAGCTGAACAGCGTCAGGTTCTCCGGATTCCCCACCGGCCCCGCCTGCAGCGGCTGCCGACGGCCCGCCGGACTGTGATATGCCTCCGTGATCGGCTCCAGCGCGAGCGCGTAGGTCCGCGGCGGATCCTTCAATCCCTCCCCATAATGCCGCTCGACGAACGACGGCAGTTTGTCCGCGACCGTTTCGGCCGATGCGCCCTCCTTCAGCAGCACGTACGTGAAAAAGTCGACGTACCCGCGCTCGTCGAACTTGTACGCCTGATCCAGATCCCGCGCCCGCTGCTCGAACGTATCCATCGAAAAGAGGAGGTCGAACTCGAGGTGCGAGTTTGCCGGCACGTCCGCCACGATGCCCGTGACCGTCACATCCCCCTGGCCCTCTCCGGATTCCAGCGAGAGCGTCTGACCGATCGGATCCGCCTGTCCGAAATACCTCCGCACCGCGCTCTCCGACAGCACGGCCGTCCGCGGCCCTTGCAGCACCGTCTCGGCGTCGCCCCGAAGCAGCGAAAATCCGAACACCTCGAAAAACGCCGGATCCGCAAAGAAATACCGCTCCTCTTGAAACCGTCGATCCTCGTACGCTACGAGCGTCTCGTGCCGCCCCGACAGCCGCAAGGCATGCTCGACCTCCGGCAAATCCGCCTCCAGCTTGGGCGCATGCGCCGCCGATCCCCACACCAGATATTCCTCGGGCCCCGCACCCGCGATATCGCCCCCGAGCTCGCTGTAGTAGAGGAGCCGGTAGATCCGATCCGCCTTCGGATGAAACCGGTCGTAGCTCCGCTCGTGCAGCACGTACAGTCCGATCAGCAGGCAGCATGTCACCCCGACCGTCAGCCCGAGCACGTTGATACCCGCATAAAGCGGATGCTTCCGGACATTCCGGAGCGCAATTCGGATATGACTCTTCAGCATAGCGAATCCATAGCCCAGCTCCGACCTCACCTCACGCCGCCTCCGCAGTTTTCCCCACCGCACTTTGCGGTACTCCTCCTCGCCGCCTTCGAGATCCCCCAGCGCCTCCTGCGCCTTCGCGAAGGCCGCCTCGCCCGTCAGCCCGCGCGCCATGAGATGTGCGGTGTGATCCCGCAGATGCCGCTCGAGCTCGTCGAGATCCTCCCGAAGAAATACCCGCCGCCGTTCGTGCACGTGCCGCCAGGTGGCGATCGCCTTTTCCAGATCGAAGCGTTTCGACATGGCCGCCTCACGTGCTGAGGGACAGCTCGGGTCCCCAGAGCTTCGCCAGCAGGCCGTGCACGTCCAGCCAGTCCCGCCGGGCCTGCGCCATCGCCCGCTCGCCCTTCGGCGTCAATCGGTAGTACTTGCGATTCGGCCCCGGCGCCTCATCCCGCCACGTCGCCGTGACGAGCCCCCGATTCTCCAGATCATGCAACAGCGGATACAACCGATTTGCCGACCACACAATCCGCCCATCCGACAGCTCTTCGATGCGCTGGATGAGCTCATATCCATACGTCTCGCCCCGCGCCAACAGCGCCAGCACGAGCGGTTCAAACGATGCGGCGACGAGGGGTTTGGGGAGCATGCTTGGATCGTGCCGTTTCTCTTCTGGCTACTTGAACGCACGAATATATATCAGAACGCGGATATATCCAACTACTGATATATGCGGGACGCCCGCTGAATCGCCGCTGCTTCCCCGCTTCGGATTCGGTCCGCAAACACCGCCGCGGCCCCTCGGATGCGATCGCGCGCCGCCGCATCTTGCGGCATGAGCACCGCCCTTCGCCTCTTCGGACTGATCATCCTGCTGAACGTTATCCGCTATCTGGTCGCGGCGCCGATCGAGCAGTTTACGGTGATGCCCGGCTTGCTCGACGCGATGGAGGCGAATCGCCTCGTATTTCAACACGAGCTTTTCGACGTTCGATTGGGTGACCGCCTTCCTGTACAACGGCCTGATGTGGGCAGCGACCGTGCTCGTCTTCCACGGGATGCATCCGCAGCTCGCCGGGGGCTGGCTGACGAAGAGCCTGAAGTCATACAGGCTGACGTGCCTGTTCTTCCTCAGCGTCAGCGCCGGGCTCATCTTGCAGAATGGCAACAATCGCCGAGGTGTCTACGACCATTCCATTCAGCCGGGAAGTCCTGCCTCGTCATAGCCGATGATCTCTTCGTCCGAGCGCTCGTCGAGCCTCGGCAGGTTCGCGATCCGCTGCTGAATCCGAACTACGTCCTCTCGCAGACCGTAGACCTGCGCCCGGCCGGCCTCGCGCTTTAGCCGTTCCTGGAGGGATTTGATCACGAATCATTCGATGGGACCCGCGGCATGCCGGAGCTTCCGGACGTCACCATCTACCTTGAGCGCCTCGAGGCTTACCTTGGAGGCGAGGGACTCGAACGAATACGCCTCGGTAGTCCCTTCGTTTTACGCACGACCGAGCCGCCGCCCGACGCGTTTTCGGGGCGGACGTTCGAAAGCGTGCGTCGGATCGGCAAGCGGATCGTGCTCGGCTTCGAGGAAGAGCACTTTGCGGTGATGCATCTGATGATCGCCGGCCGCCTCAAATGGAGAAAGATGGGCGCGTCGCTCAAGCAGAAAAGCAGCCTCGTCGCCTTCGACTTTGCGAACGGCTCCCTCGTTCTTACGGAAGCCGGAACGAAGCGGCGTGCGTCTCTGCACCTCGTCGAAGGATCCGAAAATCTGGACGTCTTCGATCGGGGCGGGGTAGACGTCATGTCGGCCTCTGCAGATGAATTCCGGGATTCGCTGCGACGGCGCAATCGGACCTTAAAGCGGGCCCTGACCGATCCCTCGATCGTGGACGGTGTGGGCAACGCCTATTCCGACGAGATCCTGCACCGTGCGCGGACGTCCCCATTCAAGCTCACGCGCGACGCTACGGACGCGGAGCTCGAAACGTTGAGACAGGCGGCCGTCGAGGTGCTCGCGGAATGGATCGTGCGTCTGCGGGAGGAGGTCGGCGACGGATTTCCCGAGAAGGTAACGGCGTTCCGGCCCGAGATGGCCGTGCACGGTAAGTTCGGCGAACCATGCCCGCGCTGCGGCGCGCCGGTTCAGCGCATCGTCTACGCAGACAACGAGGCGAATTATTGTCCGGGCTGCCAGACCGGCGGCAAGGTCTTCGCCGACCGGTCGTTGTCACGGCTTCTGAAGAACGACTGGCCGCGCACGCTCGATGAGCTCGAAGAGATGAATGCCTCTCGTCGGTAGGTCCGATGGTCTTGGAATTCGAGCCCCTGCTGAGTGACCCGCGCGAGTTGGAATAATGATGAGAAGGCGGTCCGTTGAGGGCGAGAAGGCCGGGGCACCGCCCGGAGGCAAACAAAAAACCCGTCGGTCCTGGACGCTGGATGCAGCGTCGAGACCGACGGGATTCGTTCCGGGTGCGGTACACAGTTACGAGATGCGCTCGAGCTTTACGTTCGCCGTACCGCTCTGCACCATCCCGATGCGCTGGGCGGCGCCCTTCGAGAGGTCGATGACGCGGTTGTGGGCGTACGGACCGCGGTCGTTCACGCGGACGACGACGGACCGGCCGTTCGCCGTGTTCGTCACACGCACCGTCGAACCGAAGGGCAGTGTGCGGTGCGCGGCGGTCAT
>CAZXHQ010000267.1:0-5714 GCA_964640145.1 uncultured Rhodothermales bacterium
TCTTGACCGGTAAGCTCCGGCGCGGCAAAGTGATCGGAGAGATGCGCCTGTTCGTCGCTGAGCACGTGGACGGCAAACCGCTCCGCCGTGGTCAGCGTCTCGTAGATGCGGGCCTCGCGGTTCACGTTGAATGAAATCAAGGGAGGACGCAGCGAGGTGCTGGCAAAGGAGCCGATCGTGATGCCTCGTATCTCATCCTTTCCGGCACCTGTCACGATCGTGACGGGCGAAGGGACGTGCCGCATGACGATACGGAGCGCTTCGCCATCGATCCGGTTCTCCATCACGTAAAGACATCCTTGACTTTGCTGAAGAAGGACCTCCGACGATCTTCCTTCTCGGGCTTAGGCTGGAACGACTCCGATTCTCGGAGCGATTCGAGGGCGCTTCGTTCCTCCTCGGTAAGACGCAGCGGCGTCCAGACGTGTACGCGGATCATCTGGTCGCCCCGCCGAATGCTGTTCAGCTCTGGGAGCCCCCGGTCGCGCATTCGCAGTATCTTACCCGACTGCACGCCTGCGTCGATCTGGAGTCGCGCACGCCCCTTCAGCGTCGGCACGTCCACTTCCGTCCCGAGAGCGGCCTCCGGGAAGGAGATGTAGAGGTCATGGAAGATATCCAGGCCCTCTCTCGTGAAGTGTTCGTGGGGCACCTCTTCGATTTCCACGCGCAGATCGCCGGCCGGGCCGGCGCGGAGCCCCGCGTTGCCCGCCCCGCGAAGCGTCAAATAGTTGCCTTCCAGCACGCCCGCAGGCACGGTGATGGTGATCGTTTCCTCACCCTTCTGACGTCCCTCGCCGCCGCAATCCCGGCAGGTGTTACGAATGGTCCGGCCCTCGCCCTGGCACGCCGGGCACGGCTGCACGTTGACGAACTGTCCGAATACGGATCGCGAAACCTGACGTATTTCGCCCGTTCCGTGGCAGGTGGAGCACGCGTCGTATCCTGCCTCGCCGTCCTGGGCGCCCGTGCCCTCGCACGTCTCACAGACGACGAACTTGCGGACCTTGATCTTTTTTTCCGTACCTTCGGCGATGTCCTCCAGCGTCAGCGGCAGCTTGATGCGCAGATCGCTGCCGGTGCGTCCGCCCCGCCGCCGGCGTCCGCGGCCACCCTGCCCCGCGAAGACCTCTTCGAAGATCGTTCCGGACCCCCCGAAGATGTCGCTGAAGGCACTGAAGATGTCATTGATGTCCTGGAAACCGGGCTGGCCGGCACCGCCGTTTCCGCGCACCCCGGCATGACCGAAGCGATCGTACCGCTGCCGTTTCTGGGCATCGGAGAGCACCTCATAGGCTTCCGCCGCCTCCTTGAACTTCCGCTCGGCCTCTGCGTCATCCGGATTTCGATCGGGATGATACTGGAGCGCCATCTTGCGATAGGCACGCTTCAGCTCGTCCTGACTCGCGCTGCGGTCGATTCCGAGGATCTCGTAGTAGTCTCTCATTCATTCGGTTGAAAGTCGAAGGTCGAAGGTTCGGTTTACCCGCACCTATCCAACCACCTGTCACTTTCGTAGCGCGATTAGGAGGATACGATGACTTTGCTGTGCCGCAGGACGCGGTCGCCCATACGGTATCCTTTCTGCAGCTCATCCACGACGATGCCGGGCTCGGTGTCTTCGACCTCCCGCTGCATCATGGCCTCATGCAGGTTCTCGTCGAAACGCTCGCCGACGGCCTCAATGGGCTGTACGCCGAGCTTGGCCAGCTCGGCCTCGAACTTCTTGTAGACGAGCTCGACGCCTTCCTTGAGGGCGAAGTACGCCGGCCCCGGCCTTTCGGGTTCTTTCTGCTCGACCTGTTCAGCCGCCTCCAGGGAGCGGTCGAAGTCGTCGAGCACGTCCAGGAATTGCAGCACAACCTGACGCCTCCCGATCTCGACCAGCGTCGCTTTCTCTTCTTCCGCACGGCGCCGGTAATTCTGAAACTCGGCGGCCTTTCGGAGCAGCCGGTCCTGCGCGTCACTGAGCTGCTGGTTCAGATCGTCGATCTCGGTCCCCCGGTCGGCGAGTTCGTCGACGGCGGCAATGGCGACGTCCGCCGCATCGTCGTTGTCTTCCATCTGACTGCTAACTCCCTCGCGGACGTCGCCGGAATCGCTCACGCCTCGGTCGCGATCCTTGTCGGTCGACTGCTTCTGATACAGCTCGGAAGCTTCCTGTCTCTTCTTCTTACTTTCCACGCTTCTCGGATCTATTCCTTAAGACTCCATTCGGTACCATCTTAACCGGCCGCGGCAGACCGTTCGCCGTCTTCGCGACTCAGGAGCGTCGCAATACTCTCCACGAGCGCGATGACGCGTTCGTAGTCCATGCGCATGGGGCCGATCACGCCGACCGTTCCCAGGGCGCGACCGATCTTATACGGCGCCGTTACGATCGAATAGCGCTCGACCTTTTCCTGATTGTTCTCGCGGCCAATGCGAATGGTCGCACGACCCGCCTCATTCTCGGACGCGCGCCGGTCTTCCAACATGTGAACGACGTAATCTTCGTCCTCCAGCATCCCGATCAGATCTCTCAAATCGGACGCCTGCTGAAACTCCGGTTGGAGGAGGATGTTTTGCGTGCCGGCATACTGCAGGCGGCGCGCCTCCAGGGGATCGCTGAAGAGAAGGGCTCCTTCATTCAGAATTAAACGAACGATCCCGCTGTCGTCGCGCAGGTCACGAACGCGGGCCGGATAGGTCTGCCGGATCTCCTCGAGCGTAAGTCCGGCCAGGCGCTCGTTGAGGATGCTCACGACGCGGTCGAGGTCCCGCCGGTCGAGGTCCGACTCCAGCTCGAGCACGATCGTCTTGACGAGCCCGCCCTTCACGCTCACCACGAACATAATCCGCGAGGAGGAGAGCTGCACGACCTCCATTCGCTCGAGGACTCCACTCGAGAGCTTCGGGGCAAGGACGACGCCGAGCAGGCTCGAAAAACGACCCAGGAGCCGCGAAGACTCCTTGAATAACTGCTCCGTATCTCCAATGAGTCGATCCAGCTCGGTTTTCAGCGTCCTCTTTTCCAGATCCGACAGACAGGGAGATCCCATGAGCTCGTCGACGAACGTCCGATAGCCCAGCTCCGTGGGCACACGCCCGGCGGACGTGTACGGATGATCCAGGTAACCGTAGTTCTCCAGATCGCTCATCGTATTCCGGATCGACGCCGGGCTGAGCCCGATGTCGGACGACCTGGCGAGAAAACGAGAACCGACAGGGCCCGCCGTGTCGATGAAGCTCCGCACGACGAGCCGCAGAATCTCCTGTTCGCGCTCCGTCAGCGCGTGATCGTTCGGCGAACGGCTGTATGATCGCTCGGACGCAGCCATAGCTCTTCTCCTCACGACAGCGGTTTGTGTATAGGGGCCGCAGGGCGCAGTTCGCCCGCCATATCAGGGCGACCGGACCGTCCGTGCCACGCGCGGGGCCGATCGCATCCAGACGGATCCGCCTGCGGGCATGACGAGTGTTCGTACAGACGACCGGCTCGGGGAGTTTCGGCCCCGCGCTTCGCCCTTCGACGCGGAACGCCGGAGGAGGATCGACCTATACTCATTCCGCCGGTGCCGCAATGACGCGCGGTTCGCAGTATCTTGTACGAGCCGGCGCCCGTTGTGCAGCCCTCAAACACCGTATATCGATCACGAATCCACCATGCGTTTCCTCTCCAACCTGGCCGCCAGCGCACTCGGTACCCTCATCGCGCTCGGCATCGTAGTCTTCATGGGGATGCTGATGTTCTTCGCCGTCATGGCCGCGTCGGATCAGACGCCCAGGGTCGCCGCCAATTCCGTGCTGGTCCTGGACCTGAGCGGTCCGATCCCCGAAGTGGTCTCAGGCGATCCGCTTCGCCAGGTCATTGCCGGCGAGCCTCCCTACGGCCTGCGCGACGCCGTCTCCGCCATCGACATGGCGGCGGCCGACGATCGCGTCGACGCGATTTGGATGCAGGTAAAGAGCGTCGACAGCCCCTGGGCAACCCTGGAGGAACTGCGCGGCGCACTGCTTCGCTTCAAGGAGAGCGGTAAGCCCCTTATCGCCTCGAGCAACGACCACATGATGTCCGAGCAGGAATACTTCGTGGCGAGCACGGCCGACAGCGTCTTCGCTTCCGAACAGGCCATGTTCGAGTTCAACGGATTCGTGGTGACCGCCTGGTTCTTCAAAAATATGCTCGAGAGGCTGGACGTCCAGCCGGAGATCATCCGTGCCGGCCGCTTTAAGGCCGCCGTCGAGCCGTTTATCCGCGAGGACCTGTCGCCCGAGAACCAGGAGCAGTTGACTGCACTTCTCGATACACAGAACGACATCTTCATGAGCGCCGTCGCGGAAAGCCGGGGCACGACCGTGGATGATCTCAACCAGCTCGTCAACCAGCGCGCCGTCATCTCGGCGACGGAGGCCTACGAGGTCGGGCTGCTCGACGGCCTGCTCTACGAAGACCAGGTGGAAGATGTCATCAAGGCACGGCTTCAGCACGACGCGGAGGATGACCTCGAGACGATCTCGCTTCGGTCGTACGTCCGCGTGCCGGCCTCCTCGGCAGGGGTGGACGTCAACGAGGAGGGCCGGATCGGGATCGTCTATGCCGAAGGGTCGATCGTCAGCGGCGAAAGCGAATCGGGGCCTTTCGGCACGAGCGCTACGGTCGGTGCCGAGACCTTCAAGCGAGCCATGGAGCAGGCGCGGGAGAGCGAGAACGTCAAGGCCGTGGTGGTTCGGATCAACTCCCCCGGCGGCTCTGCGTCGGCCTCCGACGAGATGTGGCGCGCCATCCGCCTGGCAGCCGAGGAAAAGCCGGTCGTCGTGTCGATGGGCAGCCTGGCCGCCTCCGGAGGCTACTGGATTGCGACGGGCGCCGAAACCATCATCGCCGATCCTCTGACCATCACGGGCTCCATCGGCGTCTTCGCCATCCTCATGGACGTCAGCGGAATGTTTGAGAATAAGCTGGGGGTCACGTTCGACGCGGTGCAGACGAGCCCGTATGCCGACCTCTTCTCGGGCGTTCGAGCACTCGAGCCGCACGAACGCGAGCTGCTGCAGGGCTGGGTAGACGATACGTACGACGACTTCCTCGACCGCGTGGCCGCCAGCCGCGGTCTGGACGTGGCCCGTGTCGACTCGGTCGGCCAGGGCCGCGTCTGGTCCGGCCGGCAGGCTCGGGAGATCGGACTGATCGATTCGCTCGGCACGCTGAAGGACGCGGTAGAAATTGCGGCGAGACAGGCGAACCTCGGCGACGGGCCCTACCGCGTGCACGTTCTGCCGCGACCGCGAACGTTCATCGAAGAGCTGCAGGAGACGATGAACGCGAGCGTCGAGAGGGCCTGGATGAGGTGGACGATGTCCCCGTATGAAATCAGCCTCCTCGAGCAAGCCCGCACCCTCCGCTCGCTGCTCCAGGACGCCGGCACCGTTCAAGCACGGCTTCCCGTCGAAATCCGGATTAGATGACGGGGTACGGTGTACGGTTGAAGGTTGAAGGTTGAAGGTTTCTCTTTCCGGGGCGGTGGCGCCTGATCGACAACGAACCTGCAACCCCAACCTTCGATCTCCTGAGAAAAGGTCTGTCTCTTCCGGCTGAACGCCCGGCGTTTGGGCACTGGATTCCATCCGTTGAGGAGCCGTCGCGGGCGAGAAGAGCTACCGCGGCGGCTACGTGGCTGGCGTGAGCGAGACGTGCGATCCCGACAATGAGCTCCAGCTGATCACCGACGTAA
>CAZXHQ010000268.1:0-5706 GCA_964640145.1 uncultured Rhodothermales bacterium
GGAATTCGTCCGCGAATGGCTGATTGACCACGGCTTTGAGGGAAAGGGAGGGCAGCAGCTGCCGGACCTTCCCGACCCCTTCCGGATGGAGGTCGCAACACGTTATATAGAGCTCTACGAGGCTGTGACCGGACGGCCGTTCGAGGCAGACCTTCATCCCGATCCGGTTCAGCGCATGCGCGATGCCTTGAACGCATACTACGATTCCTGACCGGGACGATCAGCGCCTAGGTCCTGCTCCGCGCGCGTAATCGCCTTCAGCCGAGGTCTCAGTCGCCCAGCGGAGGGAGCTCTCCCTTCACCCAATCGGACGATCCGTCGGCAAAGCGCTCTTTCTTCCAGATAGGTACCCGTTTCTTGAGCTCGTCGATGAGATAGCGGCAAGCGGCGAAGGCCTCCGCCCGGTGCGGCGTAGACACGCCGACGATCACGCTCGCCTCACGCAGCGGCACCTTGCCGGTTCGATGCAGCAGGCATGCGCGGCTCACCGGCCAGCGGCCGACCGCTTCCCGAAGCAGCCGGTTCATTTCCGAGAGGGCCATCGCTTCGTAGCACTCGTACTCGAGAAGCACCGTCTCTCGGTCGCCGGTCCACCGCCGAGTGGTACCCAGGAACAGGTCGACGCCTCCGGCTTCCTCTACGCGAAGGAATTCGGAGGCTTCCTCCAGCGCAAGAGGCGCCTCCTGGATGCGGATCCAGGTACGTTCGGTCCGGTCCTCAACCATGTCAGCCACCGCTCACCGGCGTGATAAGTGCGACCTCGTCTCCCTCTCGCACCAGGTGATCCGGTTCCACATATTCCTGATTCACGGCCATGCGGATGTACGAGAGCGACGGACGGATGGGCGGATGGGATGCCGCAATACGTTCGAGCAGGGCTTCAGCCGTAACAGGCTCATCGAGCCTCAGATGAAGGGTCGACGCTCCGACCTGCTCTCGCAGCGTGCTGAACAGCAGGACGTGAACGTCTCCCGGACGTGTTTGCAAATCGTTCATGCGGTTAACGAAACTGAATGGCGCGAATCGGTTCGACGCGGGCCGCTACGCGCGCCGGCAGATACGCCGCCAGCACGCAGAGCCCCATGGCGACGACGCCTACCACGACGAAATCCAAGGGATGGAGTTCGATGGGAGCCGTGCTCATATAGTACGCATCTTCAGGCAGAGGAATGAGACCGTAGCGCGCCTGGATCATGCCGAATACGAGGGCCAGCCCCTCACCGATGGCGGTACCCACGGCGCCGATCAGCAGGCCCATCCAAATAAACAGTTTTCGGAGCGATTGGCGCGAGGCGCCCATGCTCTCAAGCACGCCGATCTCTCGGGTTTTCTCGAGAATCATCATGAGCAGCGTGCCGACGATGTTGAAGGCCGCTACGATCACGATGACGCTGATAACGATGGGGATGATGCCCTCCTGAAGATTGACCCACGCGAAAAGACCGCTGTAGACGTCGTAGATGCTTCGCGCCATAATGGGAAAACCGAATTCGTCCTCGACGGCCCTCGCGATCTCGTCGGCTCGGTTCACATCCGAGAGGGTGAGATCGAACCGGGTGACCTGGTCGGCGCCGTAGCCGAGAAGGTCCCGTGCTGCATCGACGGTCGTAAATGCGTAGATCTCATCGAAGTTTGCCAGGGCGGTCGCGTAGACTCCCGCAACGCGGAACTGCTTTACCCGCGGCGGCGATAGCCCGGACATGAGATCCGACACCCTGCCGTCCGAGCGCATCGAAAAGGCAGTCACCCGGTCTCCCACCTTCACGCGGAGCAGGTCGGCCAGCTTGGTCCCGATCACCACGCCGGGAAGTCCCGCCGAATCGGACGCGGTGTCGAAGGCTCCCTCGATGATCTGTTCCTGGACGTAGGCAGGGGGCCTGTCGGTACCCCACACGGCTACGCCGTCGATATCCTGGGCCGAGCGCCGCAGCAGTGCGAACTCCTGAACGACGGGCGCCACGTCGATCACGCCTTCCCGCGCGCGGAGCCCGGCCTCGATGTCCGAGGCGTCGTCGAGAGGCGCATCCCGATACGTTTCCACCTGAACGTGAGCGCCGAATCCGACGATCTTCGTTTCAATCTCGTGGCTGAATCCGCGAACGATGGACAGCGCCAGCAGGAGCGCCGCCGTGCCCAGAGCGACGCCGCCGACGGCCACATACGTAATGAACCGAATGAACCGGCGCCCCTCCTCCCTGCCGCGGGCAGAGCGGAAGTAGCGAATGGCCATGAAGCGTTCGAATCGGGCGCTCATTCGAGGCGGTTAACGTTAACGGTTGAAGGTTGAAGGTTCTTTCGGGTAGGGCAGATCGATCAGGAATGAGAAACTTTCAACCTTCAACCTTCAACTTTCAACTTTCAACCGTTAACCGTCGTCGGCGACGGCGGTTCTCGGCGCCTCGTCTATGAACGTTCCGTCAAGGATCCCCGGTAGTCGCGAAGGACCGGGTTTCCCGGGCAGCCGTCAAAACCTGCCTGTCCGCAATGAGTATTTCATAACCCGGTAGCGCTTTCCGCCGTACGGATTCTTGCATAGAGCGTCTCATGAGCAACACGATCGTCAAGGTACCCGCGCCCACCAACGAAACCGTGCTTTCCTACGCTCCGGGGTCGAGCGAGAGGCGGAGCCTGAAGGAACGCCTGAACAGTTTGAAAAAGGAGCAGGTCGAGATTCCCGCCATGATCGGCGGCCGTGAGGTCCGGACCGGCGAAACGGTGGACCTGATGGCCCCGCACGATCACGGCCAGAAGCTGGCCGTCGCTCAGCTATGCGGCGCCGACGAGGTGGCGCAGGCCGTCGACAGCGCACTGGCCGCACGGCACGAATGGGCCCGCATGCCGTTTTCGGATCGCGCAGCGATCTTCCTGAAGGCGGCCGACCTCCTTGCCGGGCCGTGGCGCGACACGCTCAATGCGTCGACGATGCTCGGCCAGAGTAAGAATGCCTTTCAGGCCGAGATCGATGCAGCGTGCGAGCTGATCGACTTCTGGCGCTTCAACGCGAAGTACGCAGAGGACCTCTTTGCGGACCAGCCTTTCTCGGCCCCCGGAACGTGGAATCAGATGCAGTACCGGCCCCTGGAAGGCTTCGTCTTCGCCGTGACGCCCTTTAACTTCACCTCCATTCAGGGAAATCTCCCGACGGCTCCGGCGCTGATGGGCAACACGGTGCTGTGGAAGCCCTCGACGACCTCGCTGTTCTCGGCCTATTACACGTACAGGCTGCTCGAAGCAGCCGGCCTGCCCCCCGGCGTCATCAACATGCTGCCCGGTCGCGGTCCGGAGGTCGGTGATCCCGTGTTCGCCTCCGAGCATCTGGCCGGGCTGCATTTCACGGGCTCTACTCGAACCTTCCAGCACATGTGGCGGACGATCGGGTCGAATATCGGCTCCTATCGATCCTATCCCCGGATCGTCGGTGAGACGGGAGGCAAAGATTTCATCGTCGCGCACGCGTCTGCCGACGCCGATGCCGTGGCGACGGCGATCGTCCGGGGGAGCTTCGAGTATCAGGGGCAGAAATGCTCCGCCGCATCGCGTACCTACATCCCGAAGTCGTTATGGCCGCAGATTCGGGGCAGGCTCGTGGAACAGCTCAAGGAGGTGACGATGGGTCCCGTCGAAGACTTTACGAACTTCATGAACGCCGTAATCGATCGGGACGCGTACGACAGCATCACGGGCTATATTGACGAGGCCCGCGAGTGTGAGGAGGTGGAGATCGTCCACGGCGGTACGTACGACGACGAGCAAGGCTTCTTTATTCAACCCACCGTGCTGAAGGTCACCGATCCAGAACATCGCACGATGTGTGAAGAGATATTCGGCCCCGTCGTCTCGGTTTTCGTCTATGAGGACGCGCGCTACGACGAGACGCTTGATCTGCTCGACGAGACGTCCCCGTATGCGCTCACGGGAGCCGTCTTCGCAGAGGATCGGACCGTCATTCGCAAGACGATGGATCGGCTCGTGGACAACGCAGGCAATTTCTACATAAACGATAAGCCCACCGGCGCGGTCGTCGGCCAGCAGCCCTTCGGGGGAGCTCGCGGGTCCGGGACGAATGACAAGGCAGGCTCTGCGCTGAATCTGGTTCGGTGGATCTCGGCGCGCTCCATCAAGGAAAACTTCAACCCGCCACGCCATTTCGCGTATCCGTTCCTGCTACCGGACAGTTAAGCTCAAGGATTTCCTTAAACTGTATGGCTATAGACATCCCTATCCACGTCGTTCAGTACGGCATCGGCCCGATCGGGCTCGAATGCCTGCGGGCGGTTCTGGCGAAAGAAGATACGGGCCTGTTGAAGCTCGTCGGTGCGATCGATATTGATCCGGCAAAGACGGGTCGCGACGCCGCGGAGCTGCTGCATCTCGACAAGCCTACCGGCGTCGTCGTGCGGGGGGAGGCGGCTACTGTTCTTCGAGAGACGCAGCCCGACGTCGTGCTGCACACGACCTCGTCGTTCCTGGATCGCGTTCAGGAACAACTGGCCGAATGCGTCCGTGCCGGCGTAAGCGTGGTCTCATCGACCGAAGAGCTGTCCTTTCCGTATGACCGATATCCGCAACTGAGCGCCGAGCTGGACGCACTGGCCTGCGAGCATGCCGTCACGGTCGTCGGCACAGGCGTTAACCCGGGCTATGCGATGGACACGCTCGCGCTTGCGGCAACGGGCGTCTGTACGGAGGTGACGGAGGTCCGGGCGACCCGGGTGGTAGACGCCGGCAAGCGGCGTCTGCCGCTTCAACACAAGGTCGGCGCCGGTCTAACGGTTGCCGAGTTCGAGGAACGGAAAGCAACAGGTACGTTCGGACACATCGGCCTTCGCGAATCGCTGCTTTTCGTAGCGCGCGGCCTTCGGTGGACACTCGATCGCGTGGACGAGCGCCTGCATCCCATGATCGCCGATGAGCCCGTCGACACGCCGTACATCCACGTCGACGCCGGTCGAGTCGCCGGCATCCACCACACCGTCACGGCGTACGTGGGCGGCGAGCCGAGCGTCAGTCTCGACCTCAAGATGTACGTCGGTGCCAGGGAGCCGCACGACGCGGTACGCATCGTCGGCAGTCCACCCGTCGACCTTGAGATCCGCAACGGCATCTTCGGCGACACGGCCACCGTAGCCACCCTGATTAACGCGATCCCTCTGGTACTGGAGGCACGCCCGGGCCTTAAGACGATGATGGATCTGCCGGTTCCCCGGGCGTTCGCGACGAAGCTCGTACTAAAGAAGCAAGCTGAGGCGGCGTAGACGCCGCTTCCTCATTGACCGTCCGGCGATTCGAAAGCATACATCATCCCGGCGATCTCTCCCGTGCTGCTGCGTATTCCCGAGCGCTCGTTCGACCGCTTGCCGGATGCATGCTGCCGGTGATGATCGTGACACTCGTCGCCGTGCTGGAAGGCATCGCCGTGCTGCCGGGCGCGTTCTGGGCGGCCGGCGCCGCGATCGTCGTCGCGTCCGTGTGGACGTCGTTCGCTCTCCGCCTTCGCGTCGCCGAAATCCGCGTAGATGGCCCGTGGGTGCAGGTTCGGTCCGTGGCGGATGTCGTCTTGAATCAGGCCGAGCCTCCTCAGCGCGTCCTCGACGTCCGGGACTACGGTTCGTGGGCCGACGTGACGGTGGGGCTCACGTCCTACCAGCTGAACGGGGCGGTGTGGCCCGCGTTCGAGGAGCTGCTCGACGCGCTGGAAGCAACGAC
>CAZXHQ010000269.1:0-3913 GCA_964640145.1 uncultured Rhodothermales bacterium
CACGGCATATGGAGCGCCTTTCAGTCGCTCGGCGCCATGAGCAAGCGGCTCACGCCGATCGTCTACGCCGTCGGTACCGTGCTGGCCATCGGCATCGCCCTCGGATTTCTGGTGCTGCCGCTCTACATCTATTTCTCCGCCTAGGGATCCATGAGTCTGAAATCCAACGTTCCGCACGGACCGCTGCAGGAGAAGTGGCAGAACTACCTCGATCGGACGAAGCTCGTCAATCCGGCCAACAAACGGAAATACGGCATCATCGTCGTCGGCACCGGACTCGCGGGCGCGTCCGCTGCCGCTTCGCTCGCCGAGCTCGGATATAACGTGAAGGCATTCTGCATCCAGGACTCCCCGCGCCGCGCCCATTCCATCGCGGCCCAGGGCGGCATCAATGCGGCGAAGAACTATCCACACGACGGCGATACGGTCTGGCGCCTCTTTTACGACACGGTCAAGGGCGGCGACTACCGGTCGCGAGAGGCCAATGTCTACCGTCTTGCCGCCATCAGCAATAACATCATCGACCAGTGCGCGGCACAGGGCGTCCCGTTCGCTCGCGAGTACGGCGGACTGCTTGCCAACCGTTCGTTCGGCGGCGCGCAGGTCTCGCGGACATTTTATGCGCGCGGCCAGACGGGACAGCAGCTCCTTCTGGGGGCGTACCAGGCGCTCGAGCGGCAGGTCGACGCCGGCAAGGTCGAGATGATGCCCCGGCGAGAGATGCTCGATCTCGTCGTCGTGGAGGGGCGTGCGCGCGGCATCATCGCGCGGAACCTGGTTACGGGTGAGCTCGAACGCCATGCCGGAGACGCCGTGCTGCTCTGTACGGGCGGATACGGCAATGCGTACTTCCTCTCCACCAATGCCAAGAATTCGAATGTTACGGCAGCGTGGCGCTGCCATCGCCGCGGCGCGCATTTCGCGAATCCCTGCTTCACGCAGATCCATCCGACCTGCATTCCGGTGTCGGGCCATTATCAGTCCAAGCTCACGTTGATGAGCGAGAGCCTCCGGAACGACGGCCGCGTCTGGGTGCCGGAGGATGAAGACGACGACCGCCCGCCCGACGAGATTCCGGAGGCGGAGCGCGATTATTATCTGGAGCGTCGGTATCCGAGCTTCGGCAACCTCGTCCCACGCGACGTCGCGTCGCGCGCCGCCAAACAGGTGTGCGACCAGGGGCGAGGCGTGGGCCAGACCGGACAGGCCGTCTATCTGGACTTTTCGGATGCCATCAAGCGAGTCGGCAGGTCGAGGATCGAGGAGCGGTACGGGAATCTCTTCGAGATGTATGAGCGCATCACCGGCGAGAACCCCTATCGCGTCCCGATGCGAATCTATCCCGCCGTTCACTACACGATGGGCGGATTGTGGGTCGATTACGAGCTCATGAGCACCATCCCGGGGCTCTTCGTGCTCGGGGAAGCGAATTTTTCCGACCACGGAGCGAACCGGCTCGGCGCCAGCGCGCTCATGCAGGGGCTGGCCGACGGTTATTTCGTCATCTCGGCGACGTTGGGGAATTACATCGCATCGATGGGCGACGGAGAGGGCATTGATGCCTCCGACACCGCGTTCGACGAACCCGATCAGGAGGCGCGGGGCCGGATCGAACGCCTCCTCTCCGTCGGCGGCAGCAAGACGGTCACCGAATACCACCGCGAGCTCGGCCGGATCATGTGGGACCACGTGGGCATGTCGCGCAGCGCGGAGGGCCTCAAGCATGCCATAGGCGCGATCCGAGACCTGCGCGAGGACTACTGGAAGAACGTGCTGGTCCCCGGCAGGAGAGACACGCTGAACAAAAATCTGGAGTTTGCCGGCCGGGTCGCCGACTTCCTGGAGGTCGGCGAGCTCATGGCACGAGACGCCCTGCATCGCGACGAGTCGTGCGGCGGCCACTTTCGTGAGGAATATCAGACGGACGAAGGCGAGGCCCTCCGGCGCGACGACGACTATGCCTACGTCGCGGCCTGGGAGTTCACCGGCGACCACGAAGGCCCGAAGCTTCACAAAGAAAACCTCGAGTTCGATGCCGTCGAGCTGACGACGCGAAGCTATAAATAAAACATACCTTCACGTACGAGCGGCCGGGGTGGATGGACGAACAACACGTAGCCCGCAGCGAGTAACTGGCACCTTCTAAGAATGGCCGATACCATCACCATACATCTACGAGTGTGGCGCCAGGCGGGCCCCGAGGAAGAGGGTCGTCTGGTCGATTACACCCTCGACAGCGTGAACCGGGACATGTCCTTCCTGGAAATGCTGGACGTGCTCAACGAGGATCTCATCAAGAAGGGTGAGGATCCCGTCGAGTTCGACAACGACTGCCGCGAGGGCATCTGTGGCACGTGCGGGCTCATCGTCGGCGGGATCGCGCACGGTCCCATGAAGGCCACGGCGATCTGTCAGCTCCATATGCGGCACTACGACGACGGCGACACGATCGTGGTGGAGCCGTTCCGGGCCGAGGCCTTTCCGATCATCAAAGACCTCGTCGTCGACCGCAGCGCCTTCGACCGCATCATTGCCGCCGGGGGCTATGTATCCGTAAGCACGGGCGGTACGCCGGACGCCAACTCCATCCCCGTGCCCAAGGAAGATGCCGACGAAGCGTTCGACTTCGCCGCCTGTATCGGGTGCGGTGCGTGCGTGGCCGCGTGTCCAAATTCGTCCGCTTCATTGTTTACGGGGGCGAAGGTGGCGCACCTCGCCCACATGCCGCAAGGCAAGGTCGAGCGCAAGCGCCGCGTGCTGCGGATGGTCGGGCAGATGGAGGCCGAAGGCTTCGGCGACTGCTCGAACCACGCCGAATGTGAAGCCGTCTGCCCCAAAAGTATTTCCATCGCCTCTATCGCGAAGATGCGGCGCGAGTATCTGCGCGCCCTCTTCGGCTGATCACCTGACCGGTCGAGGGGGCGGCTGACGGATCGCCCGCTTCGGCGCCGGGCGACCAGAACGCTCCGGCGCCATCCACGCAACATGCTCGCGCAAGAAGCTGGGGGCACCGCCCGCCTCTCAGCGTATGCTGTAGTCACCGGAGGGCACCCTCGTGCCGTCCTCGAGCGATCCCACGTACAGGTAGATCCACGCGTCCGTTCGGGCCCCGTGCTCCGTCGTGACGTTCCGTCGATCGCGCCTGTACCGGACGCCTTCGTACGCATCCAGCCGGCGCAAGGCTCGCTGGGGGTCGTCGAGGCGGTACAGCTCCCCGACGACGACGTCTTCCGCGCGCAGCGACGGGACCACCGCGGGGTAGGGCCCGAGGTCGTACATGACGCCCCGGCACGTCGCCATCGACACGAATCGACAATCGGGAGCGAGCAGTGGGTGAATGCCTGTCGCCGCGCGTCGGAGCGAGCCGTAGACGAAGAGCCGGTCCAGCATGAGGAGGTCGAGGCGATGCCTGCGAATACGCCGTGGTCGAAATCCGACCGCGGCGCTGCCGCAACGTTCCAGCCTTCGGCGCTCAGGAGTTTATTTTCAGTTCCTGCCCCGGCATGATCCGGGAGGACGTCAACGAGTTCCATCGTTTGATCTCGTCGATCGTCACACCGTGCTTTCGGGCGATCACGTAGAGCGAATCGCCCCGCTGCACCCGGTAGATCGTCGCCTGCTGCGCCCCGTGGATCGTCAGCCGCTGACCGACGCGGATGGTGCTCGACCGGAGATTGTTCCACCGGCGGAGGTCGGCCTGCCGGACGCCGTGCCGGTCCGCAATCTCGCTCAGCGTATCCCCGCGGCGCACCTGGTATACCGTCGTGCTCTGGGCCGGCTGCTTCGACGGATTGTCGTCGTAGAGATAGAGTTTCTGTCCGACCTGGATGCGGCTTCCGCGAATCCCGTTCCAGCTCCGAAGCTCTGCCAGCCCGACGCCGTACTTCTTGGCGATCGCGGAGAGGTTGTCGCC
>CAZXHQ010000269.1:4013-5704 GCA_964640145.1 uncultured Rhodothermales bacterium
ATGGTCGTGCTGCGGAGCCCGTTCGTCCGCATCAGCTCTGAGACGGATACGCCGTACTGCCGCGCGATCTTGCCGAGCGCATCGCCGCGCTGCACGACGTAGTCGACGGCCGACCGGCGCTTCTCTTCCGGCAGCTGCGCATAGGCATCGGCGAAGCGTTCGTACGTTCCTACCGGAATGCGGACGTAGTAGCCGTCCTTCGACGGCGGGATCTGCGACCGGCGCAGCTCCGGGTTTAAGGCCTGGATCGTCGTCGCATCTGCGCCCGCCATCTCCGCGATCTCGCCGATCGAAAGAAAGCCGCGGACCGGCACGTAGTGATAGGCGTACTCCGGACCGGCCTTCACCTTACTTACGTCCACGTCGAATGCGGCGGGATTGGAGGCCACCAGCGACGCGGCGATGAACATGGGTACGTAGTTGCGCGTCTCCCTCGGAATGTCGTTGTAGATGTCCCAGAACGTCGGCCGCCGGTCGAGCCGGCGTTCAGCGCGGGCGAGGGCCCGCTTGACGCGGCGCGGGCTGCAGTTGTAGCCGGCCAGCGCGAGCTGCCAGTCGCCTCCGAACAGCTCATGCAGATCCTTTAGGTGGCGAGCCGCCGCGCGCGTGGCCTTCTCCGGATCCATCCGCTCGTCGACCCAGCTGTTTACCTGGAGGTCGTAGGCCCGGCCCGTCGCCGCGATGAACTGCCACATGCCGTTGGCGGCGGCCCAGCTCCTGGCACGCGGGTTCAGCCCGCTTTCGATCATGGCCAGATACTTGAGTTCGTCGGGCACGCCTTCCTCGCGCAGCACGCGCTCGATCATGGGGAAGTACGTCTCCGCACGGGAGAGCCAGTGGTAGAGGTGCTTGTCGGGCGACCGCACGAGGTAGGAGATGCTTTGCTCGACGAGCCGGTTCATCGTCATAGGGACGCTGGTAGCCACCGGCCCGAGCGGAGGGAAGCTCACGTTCTCGAGCAGCGGCTCATCGACGGCGTTCATCGCCTCGAAGAGGGCATCCCGAACCGCGTAAATGTCTCCGTAGGGGAGGGCGAGCGAGTCGGCGGGCACGCCGTAGTAACGCTCGTACTCCGCCAGCACGGTGCGGTACAGGTCTCGAAATCGGGGCCGCTCCGTTACATTCGGCTCCACGATGAGGTCCTGCATGGCCGTCATGGCCTCGTCGAGCAGGGTCTCCATTCGCGCCTCGTCACCTCCGGCCGCCGCCTCCACGATGCGCGCCTGGTAGTGGTAGAGCTGCGCGATGCGCGTCAAGACGGCGTCGCCGGCCGTCTCGGAAGCGAATGCGCCCGGAAGCTCCGCCTTCCATTCGACGGGAAGGGCACGCGGCGGCAGCGACTGCACGCGGGTCCCGGCCTCCAGAGCACGGACCGGCTGCTGCGCCTGCACGGCCAGCGGAGCGACCAGCAGCAGCGCGAGAGTGATGAGAGACGTTTTGCGGGCCACGTAGTCCTCCAAAAAGTTTACCGAGACGTGAAATGTTAAAGCGACACCTTAGGTATGCGATGCTACTGCCGGTCACAATAGCCATATAGGCGAATTTATGCAAGGCCACGCGCGATAAAAAGCAGCCTGAACTGCGTCTCGCACACCTATATAGAGGGCGTACCGCATGTCTACAGGCGTGTATCGGCCGCCGTCAGCGTCCCTTAAGCCGGCGCTAAAAAAGGCAGAACCCCGAAAGCCGAA
>CAZXHQ010000270.1:0-5695 GCA_964640145.1 uncultured Rhodothermales bacterium
ACCTCCGCACGTTGCAGTGGTACATCGAGCGTCGCCGACAGGACCCGAACTGACCTCGTTCTTGCAGACGCGTCCGCCCTACAACACGGCGGCAAGGAGCGCGGTAAGAATCAGCGCGAAAACAACCAGCAAGGCCCACGTCGTGAACCGCTTCGTCGCCCCCTCGGCATGCTCTCGATCTTCCGCGGAGGCATCCCGTGGAAGCATGTCGGCGGCGGCGAGCGCTTCGACGGCTTCCTCGACCCGCGACGTCATCACCCGAAGGCGCGCTCCATGCGCGAGCTGTACCGGCGGATGGACTTCGTCGGCAGCTACGAAGGAGGAGATGCCCCGGTCTTCGAGGAAGCTCTTCGCCACTTCCGCATCGTTCCAATTCGAGTAGGTCGCGACAATGATGGTTTCTTCCGATGAGCGCTCCATCTGGCCGGATCCGTTCGTGGCGAGTCTCTACGAGGGTGTGCGTTCGGCCGGATGGATGCATCCGGCGAAGCCGCGCGGGCAGATGGGCAGCAGCGGCCTTTGCTCAAAGATCGGTATTGGAAGCGGAGAGCGCAACCGCTCGGCTACTTCGATACGGATACCGGCACCTCGAAGTATTCCAGCGCCCACTCCCGCATGAAGCGAACGCGAGCGGGCACGATCCGGTATATGATGAGATTTGGGTCGTCGACGGATCCCAGGTACTGGCGCAGGAGCGGGCTGTCGTCCCAGATTTCCTGCAGGAGACCGTCGTCGTCCACGATCTCCGCGGTCCCCGTGATGCGAACCTGGTCGTGGTCCTCGTCGAGGTAGCAGAGCTCGACCTGCGGGTTGGCCTCGATCTCCTTCGTCTTGTGGTATCCTCTCAGGTTGGCCACGTAGACCGTGAACCCGTCGGTCCGCACCGGCGAGACGGGACGAAGACGGGGCTGATCGCCGTCGACCGTAGCCAGGAACGGAAACCTTGCCGACCGCATGGCAGCAGCAGCCAGCTCCTCCAGTTTCTCGGGGTCGACGGGCTTCGGTTTCGGTTTCGGCATGCCTCACCTCCATCTTCAGCTTGCGCGGCGGCCGGCCTTCGATGGTCTGTATTCTAGGGTTGCCGGGAACTGCATGCAACCGTCTTGCCGGCGAGCCAGGTATCGACCCACCGAACGGCACAAAGCCGCGTGCGAGCGCGTACCCCTCGTACCCATTTATCCAAGGAGGATCGACACTCCCCATCTATTCAAGGAGGATCGACACATGGCGCCTGAACAGAACACCGCACTGGCGAGACGCCTCATCGACGAGGCCTGGAACGAGGGCAACCTCGACGTGGTCGACGAGATCGTGGCGGCGGACTACGTGCATCATGATCCGAGTACGGCGGACGTGGGGACGGGACCGGACCGTTTCAAGCGCCTCATCGACCTGCAGCGCCGGGCCTTCCCCGATCTGCATATTACGCTCGAGGATCAGATCGCCGCGGAAGACAAAGTGGTAGACCGGTGGACGGGCAGCGGCACGCATACCGGCGAGTTCATGGGGGTGGCAGCCACAGGGAAGGAAATCAACTCCTCCGGCATCAGCATCCACCGGATCGAAGGCGGCAAAATTGCCGAGACGTGGACGTGCTTCGACGCCGCCGGCATGCTGCGGCAGCTGGATGCTTCCTGAGAGACGCTGATTCCGCAAACACGGATAAATCGGCGGCGGCCTGCAACAAAGCGTCGGTCGCGGCATTCTACTCGTCTGCAAACCGTTCCCGTTTCTCGCGTCTCGGTAGCGGAACCCTTTTACATTAACCCGCTAACGGATTTGTCAGGGCATGCAGTACGTGGAGGCCCTCCTCCATCGCTGCCCTTCAGATGACGTCTTCGAGACCGTTTTTGAACGGTGCTGCTCGTCGAGCCTGTCCCTGAGGCAGGTCGAGCATCTCGCCTCTCCGCAGATCCCCTACAGCACATCTTTCGCGACATGCCGGCATGAAGCCGCCGTGTACGCACTTTTCTCCTATACCTGAATCCAACATGATCACGTTCCATGCCCTCGGTCTGTCCGAGGAGGTTCTCCGTGGCGTTCTTGCTGCGGGCTATTCCAACCCCACGCCCATTCAGGCTGCCGCCATTCCGGTTGCCCGCTCCGGTCGCGACATGATCGGATGCGCACAAACAGGCACGGGCAAGACGGCCGCCTTCGTGCTCCCGCTACTTCACAGGCTGTCCGAGACGCCGGCCCCTCCGGGCAAGCGCGCCGTGCGTGCCCTCGTAGTCACGCCGACGCGTGAGCTCGCGCTCCAGGTGGAAGAGGCCGTCACCGACTACGGACGATCCACGCGGCACCGCAGCCTCGCCATCTACGGCGGGGTAAGCATCGGACGGCAGACGAAAGGCCTGCGCCGCGGCACCGATGTCGTCGTCGCCACGCCGGGGCGCCTGCTCGACCACATGAATCGCGGAAATATCGATCTCTCTCAGATCGAGGTGCTCGTTCTCGACGAGGCGGACCGCATGCTGGATATGGGCTTCATTCGAGACATCCGAAAGATCGTCGCCGCAACCCCTCGCACGAGGCAGACGCTCCTCTTCTCGGCCACCATGCCGGAGGAAGTGCGGAGGTTCGCGAGCAGCATTCTTTCGAGCGATGCCGAATTCATCCAGGTCGGTGAACGTCGCAATCCGGCCGAGACCGTCGTGCAGCACGCCTGCACGGTCGCCAAGCACCGCAAGATGGATCTTCTGGTCCACGTGCTTCAAAACGAGAACATCGATAACGTACTCGTCTTCTCGCGCACGAAGCGCGGCGCCGATCGCATTACGAAGAAGCTGTCGAAGCAGGGCTTTGCGGTCACGGCGATGCATTCGAACAAGTCGCAGAACCAGCGGCAGCGGGCGCTCGACGGCTTCAAGGACGGTCGTTTTCAAATCATGGTGGCCACGGACATTGCCGCGCGCGGCATCGACGTCGACACCATCTCGCACGTGATCAATTACGACACCCCCCCGCAGGCTGAGGATTACATCCACCGCATCGGTCGAACGGGCCGGGCCGAGTCGACCGGCGATGCCATCACGTTCGTCACGGAGGACGAAGAGTCGTACGTTCGCAAGATCGAGCGTCATACGGGCCGGCGTCTTCCCCGCAAGGCCTACGGCACGTTCGGCTCCGAGGAGGCGTCGGAGTCGCGGCGCGGTTCCTCGTCCCACCGGAACGGGCGCCGATCCTCACGCCGCTAGTGCAGCGGCATCCTTCCGGTCCACGGTTTGCGCGGAGAGGCGCGATCGCCGATCTTGTCCGGAGCCCTCCGACAGATCCCCGTTCACGATGCGCGAACGCGACGACGGCGCTTCACGACCCTCCATCGATCGGCGAACCTTTCTGCGGCTCGGCGGGGCCGCCGGACTCCTGACCGCGGCGGCGCCCGGCGCTCTCGCTCGACACGAGAACAAGCCTGCGGACCCGTCTTTCGACGAGGTCCCATTCTTCGAGCTTGAAGAGATGACCATCGCCGAGCTGCAGCAGGCGATGGACTCGGGGCAGCGGACGGCGCGGAGCCTGACCGAGCTGTACCTCGGACGCATCGAGGCGGTGGACCGGCAGGGTCCTACGCTTCGGCACATTCTCGAGGTCAACCCCGACGCGCTCGCCATTGCCGACCGGCTTGATGCAGAGCGGAGGCAGGGCGGCCCCCGCGGTCCGATGCACGGCATCCCCGTCATCATCAAAGACAACATCGACACGGCCGATCGGATGTCGACCACGGCCGGCTCCCTCGCGCTCTATGGCACGCATGCGGCGCGCGACGCCTCTCTCGTGGAGCGGCTGCGGACGGCCGGAGCCGTGCTTCTCGCCAAGGCCAATCTCAGCGAGTGGGCCAATTTTCGGTCGACGCGCTCATCGAGCGGATGGAGCGCCATCGGCGGCCAGGGCAGAAATCCGTATGTGCTCGACCGGTCGCCCTGCGGATCCAGCTCCGGCCCCGGCGGCGGTATCTCGGCGAACTATGCCGCGGTGGGAGTGGGGACCGAAACGGACGGATCCGTCGTCTGCCCGTCGTCGCACGGAGGCATCGTGGGGATCAAGCCGACGCTCGGCCTGGTGTCCCGCGCCGGCATCATTCCGATCGCTCACAGCCAGGATACGGCCGGTGCGATGGCCCGCACCGTTACGGACGCCGCCATTCTGCTCGGCGCACTGACCGGCGAGGACCCCCGAGATCCCGCGACGGCCGCCGCTCGCGGCCGTGCGGTCTCCGACTACGCGCCGCATCTCCGACCCGACGGACTTCAGGGCGCCCGCATCGGCGTCGCGCGGAATCATTTCGGATACAGCGAGGAGGCCGACCGGATTGCCGGGACGGCCATCGACGCGATGCGGCAGCAGGCGGCCGTCATCATAGATCCTGCCGAGATTCCACATGCCGGCGAATACGGCGACACGGAGTTCGAGGTGCTGCTCTATGAGTTCAAGGCCGACCTGAACGCCTATCTGCAGGATCGCGACGCCGTCGTCCACTCTCTCGCCGACCTGATCGCCTTCAACGAGCAGAATCGGGAACGCGAGCTGACGTACTTCGGACAGGACATCTTCCATAGGGCGCAGGAAAAAGGACCCCTCTCCGAGCAGGCCTACCGGGACGCCCTGGCCAAGAACCACCGGCTCTCGCGTGCGGAAGGCATCGATGCCGTGATGGACGAACATCAGCTCGATGCCCTCGTGGCGCCGACCAACCATCCCTCCTGGCCCATCGACCTGATCAACGGGGATCATTACATGGGAAGCAGCTCGACGCCCGCCGCCGTCGCCGGCTATCCGAGCGTTACCGTGCCCGCCGGCTTCAGCTTCGGGCTTCCCGTCGGCATCTCCTTCATCGGGCGTGCCTGGAGTGAGCCGACGCTCATCCGCCTCGCCTTCGCGTTCGAACAGGCCACGCAGCACCGTCGGCCGCCGAGATTCCTCCCTACGGCCGACCTGTAGCCTGCTTCACTCGCCAGGACCGCGGCAGAAAGTGCGGGCTCGATGCTCTTCATCGCCGCACCGTCGGCCCCTGCTTCACTCGGCAGGGCCCGCTGGCAAAACGATGCGGGGTGACGGGGCCTATTCGCCGCCGGGATCTCCGTCGTCGGGCGGATTCACCTGCATCTCGACGTCCGGACCGTCGGGCGGCTCCTCGACGCCCCCACCGCCCCAGAAGAAGATCATAAATACGACGACGAAAACGAGGACCAGCACCGCGATCGCGACGATGGCCGTGTTGCTGCCGCCGCCCCTCCTTCTACCGTTCGCCATCTCACTCCGTCGATGCTTTTCTGATGCGCTCTATTCGTACGAAGAACAAGCGAGTCGCTACTCCTCGTCCTCCTTCGTCCGGCTGAGCACCTCGTGGAGGCTCATCTCATCCTTCGTCCGGGCGACCTGCTTGCCTTCTTTCTTTTCGATTTGTCTGTCGAGATCCGATTTGGAGGTCGTCCGAAGCTCCGACGGGTTCCGCCCGTCTCCTGTCTCCTCGGGCTTTTCGCGCGCGCGCTCACGCCGGCGTTCTTCCTTCTGCCGATCCGACGCCGTCTCCGCGACGCGTTCTGAGTGCGGGTCCGTCTCCGTGTATTCCTGCTTTTTCTCGTCAGCCATCTCCTCAAGCCTCTCCTGGAGCTTTTGCAACGTTCGTTCCCTTGCATAATGACGGATGGGAAGTCGTGTTGCCGGGGGTATGTAATGTCGGTGTGAACCCTCAGAG
>CAZXHQ010000271.1:0-5695 GCA_964640145.1 uncultured Rhodothermales bacterium
CCATCGCATCCCGCGCCGCAAACATCCGGCGCTTCCTCGTATCCCAGATTGCGAAGGCGAAGTCTCCCACCAGGTGAGCGGCGCAGTCGCGTCCCCACCGCCGGTAAGCGGCCAGGATCACCGCTGCGTCCGTCGGAGGCGCGCCTCTCGACGCGGCCTCGCGCAGCTCCTCCCCGCGCATCGCGCCGATCAGCTCCTCGCGGTTGTCGATCCGCGCATCGGCGACGAGCACGAGGTCACCCTCCCGGCTCCGCAGCGGCTGATCGTCATACCGCTCCTCGGGTGTGACCATGAGCGCCAGGTGGGCGAGGGCCGCGCCGTCTTCCCGCCAGACGCCGATCCCGTCGGGACCCCGGTGAGCGGCCGCATGGGCCATCGCATCGAGCACGTCCGCAGCAACGGGTCGACCGTCGAAATGAATGATGCCGCAGATGCCGCTCATCTTTCTTCACTCCTCAAGAAACTACGTGCGCAAATTTCGTCCATCTATAACGCGGAAGCGCAGCGCCCGGGTTGGGCGCTTTTCTTAAGAAACTACTTGCGCGAGTTTCCTTCATCCACAACGCACTTTGCAGGGATATATCGCTGCATGTAGCTCGTCCGGCGTAAATGGTGTTTGGAGGGTTGGGTATGACCTTTGCGATAAACCACGGCAGGGCTGCGGACGAGCAGCTCCTGGTACTCGATTCACGACTTGAATTCGACAGGTACGGACTGTGGACACGCGCTCGTGGATTATCGGCTTTTTATTCGGGATGTGGGTATTTCCCGCGCTTTCGATCCTGTTGAAGTATCTCCTCGCGCGCATCCGATCATCACGCACCGGATTCGGAAGTCGATCGGGACGCGCTGTTCCAGGCTACCGATGCGGGTCACATTCAATTCAGACGACGATGACGGTCCGTGACGATAATTCCTCCGATCGGAAGAATTGTACCTCGCACAGGGACGAGAGCCGGCCTTCCGGCGTCGCCACGCCCCTCGCGTTCGATGACGCCGGAATGACTTCTGCAATTCCGAGCACGATCTATTTAAACTGAGCCGTTCGATCGAAACGGCGCCGCGCCGTGCGATAGGGCAATGATCCCGTGCGTACTGCGCGCCTGGTCGGTCTGCCCTACAAGCGTCAACGGCTATCCTCTGGGCTTCGATCAAATAACAGACGAAAAGGTCGTACGAGGTAGTAGAGAAACGAGAACGTCTCGGGCAGCTCGACGAAGTCGCGGTCCCGCTGGGAAGGCTTCAGCCAGAGCCCGAATTGGTGTACGAGGAGGGGTAATCGATCTCGAAGCTGCTCTCGTTCCTTCCAGTGAAACAGGAAGGTGACGAGCTCCCGCTCGGCGTGAGCATCCGGCTCATGAAACATCCACTGCGAACAAACTTGGCGGGCCATGGATCTGACCGCCCGACTGGTGGATGCTGCCTGCGACAGATCGGCCGGTACGGGTGCGGACAACAACTCTTCTGCCAGGTGGAGGCCCAGCTGCAAAATTCGCATGCACCCTAGTCGACGAGCGCGCTCTCGGATGATATTCCAGTCCAGATCAGGATAGCGACGAACCAATTCGGCCACGTCGGCCACCCACGTAATCTTGACCCACCGATGTTTCGTCCCGTGAGCGCACAGATAGATAAGCAAATCCTCCGGAGCAAGGGCGCGCACCGGACCACCGGACGAGGGGACCATACCATGCCTTTTCCAAACTTCGTCGGGCGACAGATCGATGGCAATGACCTTATAGAAGAACGACCAATGTACTTCGACGACCGTTTCCTTCGTCGGATGGTAGAATTCATATCCCAGCTGGGTGTCGATAAAGTGAGACTCCTGCTCCGCGTCGAGCCCTCGAACGGATCTATATCCTTCGTCGAGCAGATGCCGCTTTACCAGCGGGATGTCGTCGCGCCGCACCAGAATGTCCAGATCACCGGAAGTTCGGAACGCCGCGTTTCCGTAGACTTGATCCGCGAGCATCGGCCCTTTAAAGGGAATTACCGGGACCCCCTCTCCTTCCAGACCGGTCACCAGCCGGTTGAGTTCGTCCATCTGCACCCTGTTTCGAACGGTGACCTGTGACGTCCGGGCCGCCAGAAATTGCAGGACCTCCCTTGGCACGCGCGAATCGATCGTTGCGAGATGCTCATACAGGAGTGGCGCGATCCCCTGTCGCATCGTCTGCCTGAGGATATAACCCCAGTCGGGCTCGCCTGACAGTGCACCTTCGAGCTGCAGCCGCGCCGGAGCGTCGAGCTCGACCCTCGAACAGCTCAGAATGAGGAGATCCTCGGGCCGGAGCTTCTCGGTCAGATACGAAACGGCCATGTGCGAGCAAAACGAACTCTTCGAACATGTGAATTGAGCCCACGCATACTGGCACCGGTTGTCTCTCAGCCTCGAACGGTCGGACAGCCGGGCTCGGATCGGCAGCATAAGCTAGCGAAGAAAGGACAAGCATGCAGTGTGGCCCGGTCGTCTTAGCCGCTCGCTTCCGGCAGCGATCCGGACGATCAAGGTGGGGGATTTTTCCGAGGATGGTTGGACAGGCATGAAAATCCTTCCGTCAATCCACCAGGCTAACGGGGTAGAAAAATGACCCTCGCGAGAAAACGGAGTCCGAAGCTTGGTAAAGGTAGCTTCTCAGTGGAACCCCGGCTGTATGTAGGCACAGGTGCCCAGGCGCCGATCGGTAACTCTTCGCAGATCCTCGAATCGCCCTAAACTATTATTTGTAAACACTTTAATACGCGGTTACAGCTCCGCCTGTCGAAGCCCACATTGATGCGCTAGTCCGGCGAGCGCAACCATTTATGGCACGCTCTTCGCCGACAGGGTGATCCATCGCAAAAGGATCATCACTTGTCAATTTGGCAATGCAGCGCCTCGCCATTCTCCTTCTCGTCCTCCTTGTCGCCACCACGTCGCGTGGTGCATTTGCACAATCCCATTTCACGAACTGCGACGAGGTGACCGGGAGTAACGCCACGATCATCCTTCCGGCCGGCGCCGCCATTACACTCTATGGGACTCCGATTCCGGAGAATAGTGAGCTCGCGGTCTTCACGGAGGACGGCACGTGCGCGGGTGCCGTGGTTTGGACCGGAGACGCTGCAAGTTTCCCCATTTGGGGTGACAATTCCTTGACTACCGTGCGCGACGGTCTCGCGGAGACGGAGGAGTTAACGTATCGTCTCTGGGATGCGTCCACGAACGCCGAGTATGACGGAGCCAATCTAGCGACAGAAGTAAGCTTCAGCGACGATCGGTCCTTCTTCAGAACCGAAAACTCATTCGTCCAGGACGCAGTCTATGTGCTGAACGGCCTCGCTATGGACGCCGCGCATGCTTCGAATATCTCCGACGCCTACATCGGAGAAGCCGGATCGGTTACGGTCTCTCAGTCGAGCCGGGACGAGTGGCACACGGTCAACCTAATGAATTCGTATACGAGCCCCGTCGTCACGATGGGCCCTCTCTCGTACAACGGCGCACATCCCTCAACGGTACGCGTTCGGAACGTGACGTCGGCGAGTTTCGAGTTCAAGATCGACGAATGGGACTATCTCGATGGTGCTCATATCCGGGAGACGACCGGGTATCTCGTCGTCGAATCCGGCATTCACACCCTGGAAGACGGGCGGATTCTTCAGGCAGGTCGTGCGCCGGCCGGTCCGAATGCAAGTTCCGTGAGCTTCGCGAGTCCGTTTTTGGCCGCCCCGGTGGTGGTGACGCAGGTGGAGACCGCTCTTCTGTCAACGACGGTGGTAGCCCGGCAGGCGGATGTCACCAGCACAGGTTTCTCGCTCCTGCTGCAGAGCGAGGAAGCATCGACCGTGTCCGGCAGCGAAACGGTCGGCTGGATAGCCATGAGTCGGGGAAGCGGCTCCACCGGAGGACAACTATACGATGCGCAGGTAACCGGCGAGGCGGTGGGGGGCCGCTGGTTTGGCGTCGCGTTCCAGCAGAATTTCTCAAGCACGCCCGCCGTTGTCGCCTCGATTCAGACGATGAACGGCGTCGACGCTTCGGCGCTGCGCCGTCGACATGCGTCCGCGTCCGGATTTGAGGTGACCGTCGAGGAAGAGCAATCGCTCGACCGCGAAACGAACCACACGTCGGAGAACGTTGGCTACGTGGCCTTCGAGCCCGGCTCGATTGCGGCCGCTACGCCGGTCCTTTACGCCGAGCAGGCCATCGGTGAGTCTGGAATGATCGCCGTTGGGCAGAGCAGCGCCGGCGAGTGGCATACGCTCGATTTCGGTCAGACCTACGACAATCCGGTCGTCGTCGTCTCGAAGCTCTCCTACGACGGGGCCCAGCCCTCCACGATTCGTGTCCGAAACGTGACCTCCTCGGGCTGCGAGTTTCAGCTCGACGAATGGGACTATCTGGACGGCCGTCACGTCCAGGAGCGGTTTGGGTACCTCGTCGTGGAGGCCGGCCTGCATACGCTGGACGACGGGCGCATCCTGCAGGCCGGTCATGCCACGGCCGGCACGAACCAGCGTGGCGTCACCTTTCCCCATGCCTTCACCTCCCGGCCCGTGGTGCTGAGCCAGATTACGAGCGTGAAGGATGCGCGGGCTGCGGTGACCAGGCAATCGGACGTCTCCGTCACCGGATTCTCGCTCTTTCTGCAGCCACAAGAATCCGTAACGTCACACGACGATGAGACGGTGGCCTGGATTGCCGCGAGCGGCGGCGCGGGGTCGACCGGTGGCCGGAGCTATGAAGCCGGACGGACGGGCAACTCGGTATCCGACGCCTGGTCCAGCCTCGCGTTCGGTCAGGCTTACTCCTCCAGCCCGGTAGTTCTCGCGGCGATGCAGACGGCGAACGGACTGGACGTGGCCGGGCTGCGCATGCAAAACCATTCTGCATCCGGAATCGAGGTCTCGGTCGAGGAAGAGAAGTCGTCCGATAACGAGACGCGGCACGTCGACGAGACGGTGGGCTACCTGGCATTCGAGGCGGGGCTGATCGAGACGGAACCGCTCTCGGAAGGGGGTCTCGCCAAGACGGCATCTTCCGAAGCCATGCCTCAGCAAGCGCTCTCGTTCGCGGCTGCTTCCGGCGTGCCGAACGAATTTGCCCTGCGCGGCAATTATCCGAACCCGTTCAATCCGCAAACGACCATCCAATACGATCTCCCCGCGGACGTACACGTGCAGCTGGAGGTCTTCGACGTGGTCGGCCGCCGCGTGGCCTTGCTCGCCGACGGCGTGCAAGCACCCGGAACGCATGAGGTTCACTTTAACGCCGTGGATCAGCCGAGCGGACTTTACCTGTACCGACTGACGGCCGGGTCGTTCGTTGAAACCGGGTCAATGATGCTGCTGAAATAGTGTAGCAGACCGTGTCCCTGAAAAGGCACGGTCCTGCTATCTTATCTAGTGGCCGGGCGATCCATGAGCGGTGGAGTGCGATGTCAATCGCAAGACGCTTTGTGCTCATCAGCGCTCGTGATTGCATGCGAGCGTTTCAGTGGCCCGGCCGACATGAAGAGAAAACCACCCGGAAGGGTTTGACGAGGTAGTAAAGCGCAGACAGGCTGGACGGAAGCGAGATGAGCGATCGGTCCTTTTCACTCGGCTCAACAACCAGACGTATAAGGTGGACAAGATACGGAATGCGGTCGACGAGACGTTCCCGCATCTGAAGATGGTAGCTGGCCTTTGCTGCCTCGCTGAGCGGCGT
>CAZXHQ010000272.1:0-1111 GCA_964640145.1 uncultured Rhodothermales bacterium
TCAGGATCTTCGAGCTGAAGGTGGCCGGAAGCGGATCGGGCTCGAGCGCACGGATCCAGAGATGGGCGGTCATGACGGCGGTCGGCTGCGTACGCCCCGCCATCACGAGCCGATAGGGACGCAGCTCCACCTGTTCGAGGGAGGCGCTGTCGCCTTCCACGGCCCCCATGCGAGCATGCGAATCTACCGACGTGTCCCCGTGGCCGGGGAAGTGCTTCAGCGTCGTGGGCAGCCCGTGCGTTTCGGCTTCGTGCACGAACGCGGCCGCCATCCGGCCCACGAGCTCGGGGTCCTCTCCGTACGACCGAATGTTAATGATCGGATTGTCGGGGTTGTTGTTGACGTCGACGACCGGGGCGAGCAGCAGGTTCACGCCGACGGCACGAGACTCGATGGCGGTCAATCGGCCCGCGGCGGCTGCGAAGACCGTGTCGCGCGTGGCGCCGATCGCCATGTTGGAGGGGAGCTCGGTCAGCGCATTGTTGTAGCGCCCCACGCCGCGCTCGTAATCGGCCGCGAAGAAGAGCGGGACGGCCGCAAGCTCCTGGAGCCTTCGGACGCTGGCGAAGACCTCGCGCGGATCCAGCAGACGGGGCGTCAGAAAGCCGCCGACGTGATGCGCCTCTACGGCCGCCGATGCAGTCGACCGTCCAAGCCCGCGGCCCTCCGGGAGGTGTACGATGAAGAGCTGTCCTACTTTCTCCTCGACCGTCATCGACGCCAGGGTCGAATCGACCCACGCCGCTCCGCCGGCCGTGTCGGGCGCGGTGCGAAGGGCCGCGCCGTAGGCTAGAAACAGGCTGTCCGTGGGGGTCGCCGCCCGCTTCACGCTGTCCGGGAGCGTGCCGAGCAGGCTGTCGTAGGCACGCGTGCTGGCAAGCCGATCCTGCGGTGTAACCTCGTCATCGGTGCACCCGGCGCCGAGCAGAAAGACCGCCACGAGCAAGCAGTGTGGGAATGGGCGCATCGCACAGTCGGATGAAGAGCGTCATGCGGATCGTTATAATAACCTGCCGCTGACGACCGTTCCTCCCGTCCCTCGAAATTTCGCCGTCCTTACACTCCCGCTGCACGACGTACTCTTCTCCAGCACGCCACATTTTCCTCCAGC
>CAZXHQ010000272.1:1211-5674 GCA_964640145.1 uncultured Rhodothermales bacterium
CTCCAGCACGCCACATTTTCCTCCAGCTCGCCGGTGCGTGACGTCATCCAGACCGAAGTGAACCGCCTCAAGGCCGCCGCCCGTCGACTCGACGTGCAGACGGTGACCGTGCTGGTCGTCGCGGCATGCGCCGTCATTCTCCAGTATGCGGTCGGCAGCCGCCGCCTGTTTCGCACCACCGTCGGCGCCGCGTTCGACCCGGAGCACGTCGGGCTTCTGAGCTGGGGATGGTGGTTTGTCGCTCAGGGTATCACGGGCTTCGTGATCCCCGCCGCGCTGCTGCTGTTCGCCTTCCGCCGCACCCCGAGACAGGCCGGTCTGGGAGCGGGTGACGTGCGCTTCGCCCTGGCCGTCGCCGCCGTCTATCTGCCGCTGGTCGTCGCCGGGACGTGGTTTCTGTCGGCTTCGGAGGCGTTTCAGGCACAGTACCCCCACTACCAGCCCGCCGCGTCGGATTGGGGGATCTTCGCCATCTACGAAGCCCTTTTTCTTTTCTACTGGGTCGGCTGGGAGTACCTCTGGAGGGGCTTCATGCTCTTCGGCACCCGCCACACGTTCGGCGTGTACGCCGTCTTCATCCAGGCCGTGCCTTTCGCGCTGCTCCATCTCCAAAAGCCGCTGCCGGAGACGCTCCTTTCGCTGGTCGGCGGCATCGCGCTCGGCGCGCTGGTGTGGCGGTGCGGAGCGTTCTGGATCGCCGTGCCGATCCACGCCGCGCAGATGATGATTCTCGACTTGTGGTGCACGGTGCGCATCCGGTCCGGCGTCGACGGCGTCGGCATCCACGCGCTGATGGACCTGCTGGGCGGCTGATGGGCGTGCCGCGGCGCCGTCTCTCTCACCACTGGTAGCTCACCGTGAGCATGTGCCCGGGGCCTTCGAAGCCGCTTGCGAAGGGCACGTACGCGTAATCGAACACGGCGCCTTCGAGACCGAACCCGAGTCCAAGCGAGAGGCCCCGCAGGGCATCGTTGGTGATATAGCCGCCGCGCAGCTCGATCGTGTCGAGGAGCTCCACCGAGCCGCCGACGTGCACCTGGGTCTCCTGCGTCTCCACGAAGTGCGCCACCTCGACGGTGACGAGCGTGCGCAGCAGCGTCGCCTCGTCCTCGGAGAGCAGCACGTCGAGCGGATAGGCCGCAACGCCCACGCGGACGGCGCGAGGCAGGTTCGTCGATTCCGTATCGAGCTCGGACATCTCGCCGACATTCTGAAGAGCCGCGCCGAGGCTGAGGCCGCCCCCGAACAGGTCGGCCTGCAGGCCGGCATCCACGGCGTAGCCGTAGGCCGTGCGCGTGAAGATGCGCTCGGTCAGCTGCTTCGCCGTGAGCCCGGCACGGAGCGGACCGATCTGCCTGCCGTAGGAGGCTCCGGCGCTGACGAACTGGACGCCGAAGGTGCCGTCGGGATCCCCTGGGCTCGTACGCGCCTCCAGATCGCCGCTGCTCATGGCCGTCGCGAACAGGCCGATGGCGCCGCGGCGGCCGAACCCGAAGCGCGCCGCCGCCGAGTAGGTGCGCGTCTCGAGCACCCATGCGTAGTAGGACAGCGAGGCGGAATTGCGTTCGGCCGCGGCGAGTCCGGCCGGGTTCCAGTACGTACTGAAAGCGTCGCGGCTGTGGGCCACCTGGGCGTCCCCCATCGCCCCGGCCTGCGCGTTCGTGCCGATCCGCAGAAACGAGAGGCCGCTCTCCTGGGCCGATGCCGGCCAGGCGGCGACGAACAAGACAAGGGCGCAGACGAGCGTCCTCATAAGCTTCAAAGGAAGATTCGTAACGTGATCAGGTGCATGGCGCCCGTGTCATGCGGCTCGAGCACGAAAGCGTACTCGCCGCGAACGCCGAGCGGACCGACGGGCTGTTCGATCATAAAGCCGGCCGACGGCGACGTGCCGGAGACGGCGCGGCCGACGCGGTCCACGCCTCCCCGAAGGGTCAGGACATCGGAGAGCAGGTATTCGGCCCCGAAGCGCAGTCCGGCCTCATGGCGCGTCGCGCGCTCAGATGTCGACGTTTCCGAAGGACCCCCGCCGACAAGCTCGACGCTCCGGACGCGGTATTCGAGATCCAGGAACCGTGACTCGTACTCGGCGAGCAGCTGGGCGCGGCCGCCCATCAGCAGGTAGGACGCTCCGAGGCGAAGACGCACCGGAAAGCGGTCCGACGTCGAGGCCCCGGCCGAGCCGTACAGGTCGGACGTGTCCCACGAATAGCGGGCCAGGAGATCGTCGACGGCGAACCCCAGCTTAAGCTGTTCGGTCACGTCGGCCGTCACGCCGAGGTCGACGCCGATGGAGTGTACGGCCTCCAGCTGCTCGACCAGGTCGCTTCGAAACAGCTGCAGCCCGACGCCGGCCGTGAACCGGCCGCTGAGCCGCGTTCCGAAGGCCAGGAAGAACGCGAACTCGTCGGTGGAGTAGTCGCGCGTGTGAAAGCCGCTGTTGTCCCGACCGTCGATGTCGGATACGCCGGCATGAATGAGACCGGCCGCGATGCCGGCGCTGGGCTCGATCGGCGTGGCGAACTGCAGAAACTGAAGTTCTCGGTCGAAGCTCAGCAGCGCCGCAGAGGCCTCCAGGTTCTGACCTGTCGCGGACGGAGCCAGCGCCGGATTGTAGTAGGGGGATGCGTCACCGAAGGCGTCGGCCGCCAGCGCATTGCCCAGCGCCACCCCGCGGGCGCCGAATCCCATCCGTGCGAACGCGCCCGCCGACTGCCCGTGCGCCGGCGCGCAGACCATCCACAGAAACACCACCAGGAAAACGGATCTCGCGGTCATAGCCGGTGTCATTCAAGCACGTGGATCTTGCCTCGGGCGACGTCGCCTCCCGCGTCGACGGCATAGAAGTAGACGCCGTTCGCCACCCGAAAGCCGCCGTCGTCCGTCCCGTCCCACGTCAGCTCTCGCACGCCCGTGTTCGGGCCGTCGGACGTCAGCACGCGCACGAGATTCATGCGGAAGTCGAAGATGCGGACGTGGTCCGCCCCTCCGTCGGATTCGAAGCGGATGCGCACGAACCGGTCGCTCTGCGGCGAGAAGGGATTCGGGTAGGCGTACGTGTCGACGTCGGGCACGGATGCGCTGGGCTCCTCCGGGTGCAGCGGCACTTCGGTGCGGTAGACGCGCCAGGTCTCCCCTCCGTCCGTGCTTTTCATGAGGCCGTCCGAGGTGCCGACCCACAGGGCGTCGCGGGTCGTCGCTACCGAAAACACGTTGACGTCGGGACGGACGATGCGATCGGGATCCGTCGCGTCGGTGAACCGGCGCACGGTTCGCCAGGTAATGCCGTCGTCCTCGGTAATGAAGAGCCCCCTGTCGCCCGCCGCATAGACCCTGCCGGCGCCGCGAAAGGCGAAGTCATAGATGCGCTCCCCGATGAGAACTTGTTCGAAGGTCTCTCCGCCGTCGCGGGCGACGGTCACCCCGGACCGGCCCCGCTCGCCGACGTCGCCGGCGTTCCAGGTCGCCATCCAGATCGGATTGCGGCCCGGGAGCGGCTGCTCTTCGATGGAGGTCACCCAGCTCCCGGTGAGCGAGCGCGCGGTGCCGTCGGCGCTGAACCGCCGCCAGCTGAGCCCGTCGGTCGACCGGTTCAGGCCCCGGGGGGTGCCCGCCCAGATGGTGCCCGTCTCGTCGACCAGGATGCTGAAGCCCATGTGGTTCAGATGGCCCGACCCGCCGCGCTGGGGAGCGACCTCGAAGGAGTAGGACGAATCGGGATGGATGAAGTCGAGCGAGTCCGGCGGGAGGACGACGCGCTCCCACGTGCGGCCCTCGTCCGAGGAGCGGCGGATACCGCTCGCCCACGCCGCGATCCAGACCTGGCCGGTCGCCGGATCGTAGTCGATGTCGTACGGCGGACTCTGCTCCGGCACGATCACGGCAAGCGCCGGCAGCGTAGAGACGCCATAGGAGATGCTCGTATCGTCGGGAGCGTCGAGGTGCGGACCGCGATAGGTGAAGGTCCGCCCGCCGTCGCTCGAGTAGGCGTATCCGGCGGCCGCCGGCACGGAACCGCCGGCTTCCCGGCTCGAAAAGCCGAGCCCGGCCCAGATGATCGGACCTTCGACGTCGAGCGAAAACACGCTGTTGCTCGTGCCGAGAAGCGAGTCGGCTTCGGCGACGAACCAGCTTTCGCCGCCGTCGGCCGTCATGTTCAGGAAGGGCCCCGCCCACAGCGTGTCACCCTGGGCGTGCAGGTTCGTGACGCTGTTGCGCATGATGCCGGGCGTCGGGACGAGGTCTTCTACGGACAGCACGGCCTGCGCCCGGGTACTTCCGGCCACGACGGCGCAGGTCAGAATGCCGAGCACGAGGCGCCTCATTCTACCACGATCCTCTTGTCGATGACATTGCTGACGAGACCCGACAGATCGGTGGCCTGGAAGGCGAAGTCGTTGACCCCGGCCTGGTTGGAGGCGGCGATCTCGACCACGCGCGTGTAGCGGCCGTCTCCCGCCGTC
>CAZXHQ010000273.1:0-5635 GCA_964640145.1 uncultured Rhodothermales bacterium
GACGTGCCGCGCCGGGCGCCGACACGAGCCCGAAGGGCGACTGACGGACGTGAATAGCGGCGCTACGGCGAGGAGGCGGAACGGACCGGAGCACGATCACCGATAGGGTAGCGCATGTACCTACTGACGTACATTTGACACGTACCGGCGGGGTGACCCGATCCATCCGTTCAGTTC
The DNA here is from genome assembly GCA_964640145.1 of uncultured Rhodothermales bacterium. GTDB lineage: Bacteria > Bacteroidota > Rhodothermia > Rhodothermales > VXPQ01 > CAZXHQ01. The sequence continues at coordinate 178 of CAZXHQ010000273.1, forward strand.
TACTCCAGCATGATGGGCCTCCGGGGGCTCTCGGGCTCAGGCTCGACTTCCTCGTGGCTCATGATGATTCGCGCGCACGCGTTCCAGCGAAGCACGGCGTCGTCGTTGCCTTCCGGGCTGAGCGGCTCGGCCCGCTCGTAGAGGTCCATCGCCGTTTGCAGCAGCGCGAAGGCATAGTGCCCTGATCCCGGCCCGGCGCGCCGCAGATGAGCCTTCGCCTTACGCTCGTTGATGATGCCGTCGTAGTAGTAGCGGCTGTACTCGTCGTCGAGCCGCTCGAGCAACTCGCGTGCGCGCTGGACGCGTTCGCCCAGGTGCCGATCGAACTGGTCGGTGATCGCCAGGAGCAGCGTGATGAGCGCATCCCGGTTTTCGGGCTCGAGCTCGAGGATGTCCAGGCAGATGCTCTCTGCCTGCATCGGCTCGTTGAGCAGCCGATACCGGATCGCCTTCTCCAGCGCCGCCGGTACGGCGTCCGGAGAGATTCGCTTCAGTTCATACATGGCGCTCCTCCGTGCCGGTCCGTTGGAGATAGCGGCGTCGTGCCCCAGGCGCGGCCCGGCATGCTCACATCGACGGACTGAGCTGGCCGCGAACCGCACCGGCTCCGAACTCCTCGTTGTGGACGTTCACGTAGTAGTCCGACGGCGAGTCGGATATCGAGCGGATCGTCTCTTCGTCGGCATCCACGCAGCCCGAAAGGTCGTTCGTGGCCACGTCGAAGTTCACGACCGGGGGGCCGGACGCATCGGCCGCTCCCGAGTGAATGTGCGCAGCCTGGGGCTCACCGATGTTCTCGACGTCGATCTCGAAACACACGGTGCCTTCCGCCGGCGTCAGCACGACTTCGGCCGTGCCGCTGCCGTCCGGATCGCCGGGCCCGGGCACTTCCGCATCGCCGCTTAAGGTGGCCTCCAGCGTCACTTCCTCCGATGGGACCGTCATGGCTTCGGCCGTATCTCCCATCATGGGGTCGGTCGGCTCCATGTCCTGCGCGCCTTCCTGGCCGCCGCAACCGACGACGAAAAGAAGCAGCATCGTGACGCCCGAGTAGATCAGTACTTTCATGACGCAATGTCCAGATTGTGGAACGGTATAGTCGTCAACCCTCGTTGCCTCGAAATATCCCGATGAGGCGCATTACTGGATCATAATACCGGTCTACGACCCGCTCTTTCAAGGGAATGATGCCGTTATCTGTAATATTGATGTTCTCTGGGCAGACGTCCGTGCAGCATTTCGTGATGTTGCACATCCCCGAGCCATACTCTTCCTTGATCGCAGCGATCCGATCCTCCGTGTCGAGAGGATGCATTTCGAGGGTGGCCAGGCGGATCATGAAGCGCGGGCCGATGAACGCTTTCTTTCTGTCCTGGTCGCGGAGGATGTGGCAGACGTCCTGGCAGAGGTAGCATTCGATGCATTTTCTGAATTCCTGAAGACGGTCCACGTCCTCCTGATACATCCGATACTCGCCGTCCCGGTCCCGGGGCCGCGGCTTGAACGGAGCGATGCGCTTATTCTGCTCGTAGTTCCAGGAGACGTCGGTGACGAGATCCCGTATTACGGGGAACGTCTTGAGGGGCTCGACCGTGATGGCGCGGTCTTCCGGGTAATCACTCAGCCGGGTCATGCACGACAGCTTGGGCTTGCCGTCGACCTCGACGCTGCACGAGCCGCACTTGCCGGCCTTGCAATTCCATCTGACGGCAAGGTCGGTGGCCTGCTCCGCCTGAATTTTGTGCAGTGCGTCGAGCACCACCATGCCGGTGTCGACCTCGGTCTCGAATTCGGCGAACTTTCCGCCGGAGGCGTCGCCTCGCCAGATGTGAAAGCGTCGACTACCCATGGACTCGTTCCAGTTTCTCGATGGAAGCATATGCGATGGCGGCGAGCTCTTCCGGCGGCGCCTCGCGTTCGACGACGCGCACGGTCATCTCACCGTCTTTCTTCGACACCACCACGTTGCGACGGCCCCAGGCCTCGTCTTCGCCTTCGAAATCCGTCCGCGTATGGGCGCCTCGGCTTTCCTCCCGCGTAAGGGCGGCTCGGGCCACGGCTTCGGACATGGTGAGTAGCGAATGGAGATCGAGCGCCTCGTGCCAGCCGGGATTGTACTGGCTGGCGCCGCTTGCCCGGACGTGTTCGGCGCGCTCGCGCAGACGCTCGAGCCCTTCGATTCCCTCCTCCATCTGCTCGGCGGATCGAATGATGCCCACGTTCTCCTGCATCAGGTTCTGGAGCGCCTCGTGGATCAGGTATGGGTTCTCGCCGGTCTCCCGGTTCAGCACGTCTACGGCGCGCTGAACGATCCGTTCGACGTCGGCGCGATCCGGAGCCGGCGCAGACGGCAGGGTTTCAACATAATCGCATGCGGCGCTGCCGGCAAGTCGACCGAAGACCAGCAGATCGGAGAGGGAGTTGCCGCCCAGCCTGTTCGCGCCGTGAAGTCCGGCCGCGCACTCGCCGCAGGCGAACAGTCCCGGCACGTTCGTCTGCTGGCCTTCCGCATCGACCTGGATGCCGCCCATGAAATAGTGAAGCGTGGGGCCCACCTCCATGCGTTCTTTGGTAATGTCCACCCCGGCCAGCTCCTTGAACTGGTGATACATGGAAGGGAGCTTGCGCCGAATGACGTCCGCATCTCTTCGGGAGGCGATGTCGAGGAAGGCGCCTCCGTGCGGCGAGCCGCGTCCCTCCTTCACTTCATCCAGAATGGCCCGGGCGACGACGTCGCGCGTGAGCAGCTCCGGCGGTCTGCGCGCCCCCTTTTCGCCGGCGAGCCATCGATCCGCCTCTTCTTCCGACTCGGCCGTTTCCGAAGCAAACCGTTCCGGAATGTAGTGGAACATGAAGCGTTCTTCTTCGCTGTTCAGAAGGATGCCCCCGTCTCCGCGGACGCTCTCGGTGACCAGAATACCTCGCACGGAAGGCGGCCAGACCATGCCCGTCGGATGGAACTGCGTGAACTCGAGATCCATCAGTGCGGCGCCCGCATCGTAAGCCATCGTGATGCCGTCACCGGTATATTCCCACGAGTTGGACGTGACCGACCACGCCCGGCCTCCGCCGCCCGTCGCCATGATGACGGCCCCGGCACGGAACAGCACGAACCGTCCGCTCTCACGCCAGAGCCCGACCGCACCGCATATGCGATCGCCGTCGCGCAGCAGCGACAGCGCCTTGCACTCCATGTAGAAGTCGATCCCCTGGTGGACGCCGTGGTCCTGCAGCGTCCGGATCATTTCGAGCCCCGTGCGATCGCCGACGTGAGCCAGGCGGGGATAGCGGTGGCCGCCGAAATTCCGCTGGCTGATCAATCCGTCCTGCGTACGATCGAAGATCGCCCCCCATTCTTCCAGCTCGCGCACACGGTCCGGTGCCTGCCTCGCATGTAGTTCCGCCATGCGCCAGTCGTTCAGAAACTTACCGCCGCGCATGGTGTCGCGGAAGTGAATCCGCCAGTTGTCCCTTGGATCGACGTTGCCGAGCGCCGCGGCGCAGCCGCCTTCGGCCATCACCGTATGCGCCTTTCCGAGCAGGGATTTGCTGATCACCGCCGTCCGCAGCCCGCGGGCGGAGCATTCGATCGCCGCTCGGAGGCCGGCGCCGCCGGCCCCGATCACGAGGACGTCGTGTTCGACGGTCTGGATGTCGGAAATGTCGGTTTTCATGACACCGTTCAGTGTGAATGGAAGGGCGCTAGACAGGGACGGCCTGTCGCCCGCACGAGGCCGGGCGGATCAGGCATTCATTCCGGCGCCGGTTGAGTCACCCCCCGTCGTCCATACGAGCCCTGGCGGATCCCGGACCGTTAGAGGCTCCACGTATTCAAATCCCGCCAGATTCCCATCGACACCATTCGGACGTACAGGTCCGCGAAACCGACCCAGAAGAGGCTCAGCCAGGCCCACAGCGCGTGGCGACGGTTCAGCACGGAAACCTTCTTCCACGCACCGTACCGATATCGGGAGCAGGAGAAGCAGTCGGAGCCTCCGCCCACGAGGTGGCGCAGGGAGTGGCAGCCGAACGTGTAGGATCCGAGCAAAAACACGTTCGCGGTGAGGACGAGGCTGCCGACGCCGACGCCGAATTCACCATTGTGGACGTAGGCGGCGGCGGCGTCGTACGACAGAATGACGATGTAGAGCAGGGCCGGGTAGAGCGCATATCGGTGCAGATTTTGGAAGGTCAGCAGCCCCGTCTCCCCGCGGTAGTTGCGACGAGGCAGCGGTCCGACGGCGCAGGCGGGCGGGCTGCCTGCATAGGCGCGGTAATAGGCCTTGCGATAATAATAGCAGGTCAGCCTGAACACCCCCGGGAAGAAGAGGATGAGGATGGCCGGGGAGGGCGGGATCCATGCAGGCCACCAGCCCGGCCATCGGCCGAACCATGCGTGCTCGAGCGGTGCGTGCCCAGCCGCCGAAAGATCGGTGAAGAGGACCGGGGAGTAGAAGGGGGAGAGATAGGGCCCCGACCAGTAATGGGCCGCCTGCAAAGCGGCCCACGTGGCGTACACGACGAATGCGGTAAGGCCCAGAAGTACGGCGGCGGGAGAGATCCACCACAGGTCTTTACGTCCGCTTGCTGCGAAGCCCGCGGGATGTGCGCCAACCTGGGTTGTCTTTGGCATATAACGCTGGGTAGACTCCGTCGTCCGTCGCCGCTCGAGCCGGTGCACCACGTGCGGTGCGGATTCCCGCGGCACCGGCGAGGCGCGGGTTCGTCGATGGCTTTCAGTATATTCACGCGGACTTAAACTAGCAAAGAGAGCCGTTTTTCATTTATTCACGAAAAGGCTATTCTACCGGACAGGGAGTGCTTTACACGGATATGTCCAAGCAACAAATGGAGTCCGAGAAGCCGGGCTTTTGGTCGGCGGTGACATCTCCCATCGGCAAGAAGCTCCTTACCGGAATCACGGGGCTCGCCTGGGTCCTGTTCGTCATCCTCCACATGGTGGGCAATCTGGGGTATTTCGGCGCCGGCGAGGCCTACAATCTGTATTCCGACATGCTCTTGAGCACCGGGCCGCTGCTCTACGCGGTCGAAGCGGTGCTGCTCGTCGCGCTCGTCATCCATGCGGTCGTGGGTATCAACATCTACGTGCGCAAGCGCCGGGCTCGCAGGACCGGATACGAGAGGTACGAGACGGCCGGGCGGCCCAGCCTCCAGACCCCGAGCTCGCGGTCCATGATCTTCACGGGCATCGTCCTGCTCGTCTTTCTGATCATTCACCTCGACACGTTCAAGTTCGGTCCGGGCATCGCCGAAGGCTACGTCGTCTCCGTCGGGGGCGATGAGATTCGGGACCTCCGGCGCCTCGTGACCGAAAAGTTCCAGAATCCGCTGTATGCATTCGGCTATACGGGCGTGATGATTCTGCTCGGGTTTCATCTGCGGCACGGCATATGGAGCGCCTTTCAGTCGCTCGGCGCCATGAGCAAGCGGCTCACGC
>CAZXHQ010000274.1:0-5634 GCA_964640145.1 uncultured Rhodothermales bacterium
CCGAGTCAGCGGAGCTACGGCTTCGACCCACACGTTTATCGATATCTATTAGTTGTTAGATTCAGTAGAGATCGCCTCGCCGTGCTGCTTCCGCTTTCGCCCGGCGCGGATTCCGATCACGATCACCGCGAGCGTGGCCAGGGCGAGTCCGATGGCGAGCGGGCGCTCGAAAAAGGCCATGATATCCCACCGGCTCTTGATCGCGCTCATCATGAAGCTCTGCTCGAGGATGGGGCCGAGCACCATGCCGAGCACGACCTGAGCCAGCGGAAAGCCGCCGCGGCGAAGCAGGAATGCGATGCCTCCCATTGCGGCCATGATCCAGATGTCGAAGGCGCTGTTGTTGATGGCGAATGCGCCGATCACGCAGAGGCCGGCGATCACGCTCAGGAGGATGTTGAACGGCGCGCGGACGAGCAGCGCAGCCAGCCGAGCGGTCAGAAATCCGAAACCGGGCAGCAGGACCACGTTCGCCACGATGAACGTGAGATAGAGCGACCAGATCAGGGACGGCTCGTTTTCGAACAGCAGGGGCCCCGGTGTGATGCCTTTCATCATAAACACGCCGAGGACGATGGCGGTGACGGTGTCGCCGGGCAATCCGAGGGAAAGGGCGGGAATCCAGGCGCTCGCCACCGAAGCATTGTTGCTGCTGGCGCCGGCGAGCACCACGTAATCCTCCTGTTCCTCGTCCTCACTTCGACGACTCATTTTCTGGAAGCTGCTGGAAACCCACGCACCGACGTCGGCTCCTGCTCCAGGCAGAAAGCCCACGAACACGCCGAGAAGGGCGGAGCGCAGCACCAGCCATTTTCGACGAAGGATGAGCCGAAGCGGGCGGGAATAGAACTGGAGTGCGGGCTCACCCTTCATTTGCGGCATCCCGTCGGCGGCGCCGCCGGTAGGTCTGAAGACGTATTCCAGGACTTCCGAAAATCCGAACAGGCCGATCATCGCCACGATGTAGTTCAGGCCGCTCAGTAGATTCGGGTTGCCGAAGTGGAACCGCGGGAAGCCGAGCGTCGGATCGATGCCGACGGTCGCGAAGAGAAGACCAAGAAGCAGCGAAACGAGCCCCTTAAGCGGCGCCCCGCCCGACGCAAAGACGCCCGCAGTCAGGCCGAGCACGGCGATCCAGAAGTACTCGAAGGAAGCGAAGTTGGCAGCCAGCGCGGCGATCCCCGTGGCGCTGAAGATGAGGATGACCGTGCCGATCAGACCTCCGACGGACGAACCCATCGCGCTGATGCCCAGGCTGTACACCGGTCCTTTTCTCCGCGCGATATTGTGGAGCTCCTCCACATAGGCCGCACTGGCCGGCGTACCCGGTATGCGCGTCAGCGCCGAGCCTACGTCGCCCGCATAGATCGCTACCGACGAAATGGCGATGATCGCCGGCAGGGCGACGATGGGGTCGAGGAAGAACGCGATCGGGATGAAAAGCGCGACGGCCAGTGTAGCCGTGAGGCCGGGCACGGCACCGAAGACCGCCCCGTACAGTCCGCCCAGCAGAAGAGCGAGAATACCCTGCCACGAGAAGAGGTCGCCGGTCATGCTCGCTAGAGCGGGACGCCGAGAAGCTGATTGAAGACAAAATACATCACCGCGCCACTCAAGAAGGCTACCGGAAGGGCGACGCGCAGCCGCACGCCGAGCAGGAGGCCGAACGTCGCGCAGACGAGCGCGAGCGCGACGATGGTGCCGCTGATAGGCTGGATCCAGGGGTACGCGATCACGATCAAAGCGCCGGCTGCAAGCCGTGCCCATCCCGCCGCATGCAGGCCGCGCAGCCGGTCCGAAGCCTTTCGAAGCTGTGACCCGATCCTCGCGCGGGCTTCCGATCGGCGCAGCTCACCGATGCACAGGCCGAGTCCGGCGAGAACGAGTCCGACCGCGATGAAACGCGGAAACAGCGCCGGGCCCGGATAGCCCTGCTCCAACTCAGGGAAGGAGGCACTGTAGCTCCAGATCCAGACGCCCAGCAGCAGGAAAACGAATCCGGAGATCAGGTTCTTCATGGGGAGAGTGCGGCGTGCTTCCTTCGGGTCATGGCTGCGCGATGCCGGCCGACTCGAGAAGGCGTCCGTTCAGGCTGTCCTGACGGGCCATCAATTCTTCAAACTCGTCTGCCGGGAGGTACTGGAGATTGTAGCCGGCGCGTTCGAGCGACGCGACGTACTGCGAATCCTGCACGGCCTCTCCAATGGCGTCGTCGAGGGCGGTCCGGACCGAGTCGGGGAGTCCGGCCGGCGCACCGACGCCCACCCAGCCGCCCAGACTCCAGTCGATGTCCTGCTCCATCAAAGTCGGTACGCTCGGAAAGGCATCCAACCGCTCCTCAGCCATGACTCCCAGCACTTTGATCTGCCCGGCCTCGCGGAGCGCGGCCGCTTCGGCCAGTGCGGCCGTCACGACGTCCACCCCGCCGGCCAGCAGTTCCTGAAAGGCAGGCGCCGCGCCCTGGCTCGGTACCCAGGGCATGGCGGACGGCTCGAGGCCGGCGCGCTGGAGCATTCCGATGCGTGCCAGGTCCCATATGCCGCCGCGCGCCGTTCCGGAGGCCTGATGGCGACCTGGATGGGTCCGCACGTCGGCGAGGAGCTCGTCGAGCGAATTCCAGGGGGCATCGGCACGCACCGATACGGCGGCATAGTTGTTCGTGATCAGCGCGAGGGGCGTGTAGTCGCGATACGTTAGATCCGTCAGTCCCATGTGATGCATCATGGTGATTTCGACGGTGACGGCGCCAATCGTGTACCCGTCCGGCTGCGCCTGAGCGATCGCCAGATGCCCGACGACGCCGCCCCCGCCGGTGCGGTTGACGACGTTGACGGATTGGCCGATCACATTCTGAAGTACGGACGCAAGTGCACGCGAGGACGTGTCGGTTCCGCCTCCCGGATTCCACGGGACGATGAACGCGATGGGACGTTGAGGATAAGACCCGGCTCTGCGGTCTCCACTCCCGCAGTGGGCGAGGAGCACGACAACGAGAAGCGCTGCAGCACGAATACGAAAACGGGGGCTGGAGAATACGGGCACGGTCAATACGCAGGCGAGATGAGCGGATCGATCTGATCGATGGAGAAGCTCTCCGACTTACAGATGTTAATGATTTTGCGTTCGCGCCGCTCAAACTCCTCGGCCGCTTGCGGCAGGTCCCGCGCGATCTCGTGCGGAACGACGACGCAGCCGTGCTCGTCGGCGTGAATCAGGTCTCCCGGATGAATAATCTGTCCGCCTATCTCGACCGGACGATTGAAGTCCTCCAGATGCGCAAACGCGTGCGAGGGACACACGCCGGACGCGAACGCAAACAGGCCCAGCTCGCGCAGCTCCGGCAGATCGCGAATCACCCCGTTCGTGATCACCCCCGAGCATCCCAGGGCCCGGTGGATGTTCGCATTGACCTCACCCCAGTAGACGGCGGGGGACGGATGCGTAAGATCTTGCATGACGATCACTTTCGGTTCGGGAGCAGCCTGCAGGTATTTCCAGTAGTCTCGACGGTCGACCAGCCTTCGCTCCGGGGCCGGCGGTCGCGTGAGAATGGTCGCCGTGCAGGCGAAAGCGACCATCACGCCGAGCTCCGGCATCAGGCACCGGATCGTGCTGTCGGTGTAGCCTTCGTCCCGCGTGCGCAGATCGAAGGTTTCGATGGCATTTGAAATGGTAGGCGTCGAGAATCGCCGGAGGGCCTCCAGGTCTTCTCGGGAAAGTTCATTTGGCATGAGAGGCCGGATCTGCTTCGATAAATGGATTCCTGGCCGCATGTAGCGTGCGCATGCAGAAAATAGACGCGTGGGCATCCATTTACCACGACGGCTGTCGGCACCGGCTCCCAACCGCCGCGCTTGCACTGGGCGGGAACCGTCCGAGGTCCGTGCCCGCTTGAATGCGGTGCTCCCGCCCCATGCGCAGGTCTGCCTGTGAGGCGCCGGCCGAAGGTGTCCTGCGCTGATCCATTCTAGTACGAACCGCCCTCTGTCCGCACCTCGTCGGAGCCTCCGCCTGGCAGATTGACGAGGTAGCGCGTCGCGCCTCTCTAGAATTGTTCGTTCCACGGCTCGTCGGCCGTCGGCCCATAAATGGACGGCACCGGAACATCCAACAGCCGGAGGTACACGGTCATCTGACCGCGATGGTGGCTGAGATGGCTGATGTGCTGGCGCACGACCGCGCCCCGCGGCAGCGTGAATATCACCTTCCCCTTCATCTTCAGCGACCAGGGCACGTCGAAGTCGGAATCCTTCGCTGCGGCGATCGCTTGGCGCGATCTCTGTACATTCTCGTCGAATGTCTTGAGCAGCGACTCCGTGCTCTCGACGCTGTAACGGCCGCCGTCGGCCAGGTCCAGTTCGGTGGAGGTAAGCGTCTGGCCGATCCAGCCGGGCATCCAGGACAGCAGTTGAGCCAGGTGAGCAATGGAGAAGGACTTTGGGTGGGGCTTCCAGTCGGGGTTATCATCGGGCACGCGCTCAACGACGCGACGCGTGGTGGCCATCTCCTGTTCGAATTCAGGCAGCAGTGTGTCAGCGATGCTCATGTCGTCAAACTCCTCTGATTGTTTGGAATGGTGTCAATGAGACGTCCTGCAGAACGCGAGCAGGTTCTGGCGCTCCGACGGGTGGCGGCCGTACTGTGCCCACGGGCCGGCACGAGGCCGAACAGGCTCGCCATCTCGACCGCTCGGCGCCGTCCGGGTTCTGTGGTACTAAGACTTCGCAAATACGGTAGCATATGACCGCCGCTGCATCGCGCTCCGCGTCGTTCCGCATGCTCGCCATAGCGCCGCTATGTACTGCCGACGGTCGCCCTTCGGGCTCGTGTCGGCGCGCTTTGTACATCGTGAGGTACGTCCGCACGCATTCAAACGCCGCCGTATCCCGCCCCGTCATTGCAGCTCCTCGCCATAGCGCCGCTGTGACTCGTCGCTGCGCCTGCGGGGACGGGCACATCGACGTTTTCGGTGGCACGCGCGGACATACGTCACGAGGCACTGGCGGAGCACGCGCATCGACCCTCATAGTACGCAAACGTATTTACGCGAAGTGATGTAATCCAATCTTTTTCGGAAGTGGAGTGCCTGAATACCCGCTCATGGCTCAAACCGATACGTCTGGAAACCTGCATCTTGCGAGCCACATTTTACGGCATAAGCCGGAGAAATCTCGACGCGCGCCGTCGAGCTGCCGGTGGATTATGGTGCGCTCAAGGATGATCGTGCCCGGGAACGGACGGCTTGATTCTGTGACGTCGGCACGCGTTAGATATGGTTGTGGTTCACATTAAATGTGGTTGTCGTTCACAACCGATTGTGGTCCGCCGACGGAGCTTCACCGGCAGAATTAGTTGCTCGAGAGGGCGAATTTTAAGGCTGCCTCGTTCCGCCAGCTCATTAGGGACATTTCGATCCATTTATGAAGGAGGCTCTACCATGACAACCCGGATCAGCACTCCGCTTGCAATCACGCTCGCAGTCACACTCGGCCTCGGCACGGCTGGATTCGTCGCCGGCTGCACGTCGGAGAATCCAGTCACAACTGCCCAGACCGCAGCGGCGACCTCTGACGCCCCCCAGGAGAGGACCCTGCTCGAGAATAGCGGCAGGGCTTTTCCGGGCCTAATTCCCTT
>CAZXHQ010000275.1:0-5634 GCA_964640145.1 uncultured Rhodothermales bacterium
TCCGGTCTGGTGATCCGATCCGGTCTGGAGCCATCCGGCGCGACGGCGTGTCCGGGCGAGCCCCCGGCGTCCCGGAGATGCTTGCAGAGGATCAGACGCCCGCGTTCAAACCTGAACGGGGACCTTCACCGAGGCGACCTCCTCCAGGAGGTCGTCGTATTTGCTGATATGTGTGCGCCAGTCGAGTCGCTCCGGTATCGATCGCAAGGTCGAGGGCGGCAGAGGACGCTCGTCGCCCTTCATGATTCGAGCAAGGATGCCGAAGAGCTCGTCTTCATGCTCGTACAGGATCGGCGCGTGAAGCAACGGCCGGTGGAGCGATTCCGGGATCAGCTCCGGATAGCTCAGCCGATTGGGCAGCAAGGGGTGACATCCGCAGTAGATCGCCTCCATAATCGCGATCCCGAAGAACTCGTGGATCGACGTCGAGACCACGAGGTGTGAGCGGTGCAGCAGCCGGCTGTATTCTTCGAAGTCCTCCGCATAGCCGTAGTGAAGGATCCGTTCGGCGTACCGCTCGAAGGCCTGTTCGAACTCGTAGGGCTGCTCTTCGAAATGCTCGCCGGCGAGTATGAGCCGAAACCGGTGGCCGCTGTCGTCGAGCCGATTCATCACCCGGAAGAACGCCTCGGGGTTCTTGTCGTATTCCCAGCGCTGATTCCACAGCACGATGGGAGACCGGGTCGTCGGGCCCCAGTCGGGGGCCGGGTACTCGTCGCTATAGGTGTCGTGGGCCTCCAGTTCCATCCCCAGGTGAAGCACGCTCGCCTTCGACCGAAGCTCCTGGACGGTCTTGAGGTGCGTATAGTCGGGAAAGGCGCGGAGAAGCGTCGGCAGCGCCTCCATAAACTCGTCGAAATGGAACTGCGAGTTGAAGACGATGTGATCGGCGGCCAGGCAGGAGAGGTAGTTGATGTAGCCGTAGGTAAGATCCCGTTCGACGTCGGATGCAAGCGGATAGGTGAGCTGGTTTTCGTGCAGGTAGAGCACGACCGGGACGCGCCCGAAGTGCGGCCGCACAAGGGCTAAGAACGCCGGCAGATTCACCATTTCGGTGGCGAAGATGACGTCGGGCTCGAACCCGTCCTCGAGCGCCTGGAGCGCCTTGCGGGCCATCGTGACGGCGCCGCCGTGCATCCGCCATTTCCAGAAGCGCGCCGTCATCGTGACGGCGTGAAAATCGTGACGACTGTGGTCGGTCAGCCCGTCGAGAAAATTACGGTGCGAGCCGCCGTACCACGGCTCCAGGGCGAGAATGTTCATGCCGGACTACTTCTCGTCTCCTTCCAGCTCCTGACGAAGCGCAATCTCTTCCTCTTCCGTGGCCGGTCGTACGATGGAGATGGCGCGTATCTGAAGGCTCTGTCTCAACGTGGGATCGCGCACTTCTTCGGCCGTTATCATGCGCTCCTGGCCCGGATGCACCGTGAGCTGGCGCGTAGCCATCTGTATCTCAACGGGTCGATCATTCGTGTTCTTGATGATCATCCCGCGACGTGTTTTATCTCCCATCGGGAACCGCTTGAAGGTCTGTCGATTGCGCTCAGCTGCGCGAGCCCGCTTTTGCACCGAGGTCGTTCCCGACTCACGCCACCACGCCGCGCCGAAGATGCAGCCGCCGAAGTGAGACGCACGCCCTCGCTTTCGGGGGAAGTACGCGGCACTCAGCGAGAGGCACAGCGCAGTCAGCCGCGGCGGGCCTGCAGGAGGTTACGTGGACTCGCCCACAGGTGTCTATAATACAACAATCCCGGCATTTATAAAGATGATGTCCCGCCTCCCGGATGGTCCATCGAATTTTAACATCCGGCCCTTCAGAGGGAGCCCTCCGCCTCCTCCGACAGTCCGGATCGGCCCTGCTCGACGTTCTGCTTCCGCCGTTCTGTCTGAGCTGCGGGGACCGCGTCCGTACGGCCGATACGCTGCTCTGTTTTACCTGCCTGCGCGCTGCCGACCGAGCCGACGCGGAAGACCTCCATCAGCGGCTCGTACGGCTCCCCGCCGCCCGGGCGGCTATCGACGAGGCCTTCGCGCTCTGGATCTTCGACAAGGGGGGCTTTCTGCAGCACGTTCATCAAGCGCTAAAATACGGAAATCGGCCTTACTACGGGCTCTACCTCGGTCGGATGCTCGGGTCGGCGATCGAGCAGACGTTCCTGCGCTGCCCCCGGCCGGAGGTCGTCGTGCCGGTCCCCCTCCACCGCCTGCGTCTCTACGAGCGGGGCTACAACCAGAGCGCGTACCTGGCCCGCGGTCTCGCCTCCGTGATCGACACGCCGGTCGATGTGACGGCGCTCGCCCGGTCGCGAAAGACCCAGTCGCAGACGCGTCTCAGCCGGGAAAACCGATGGCAAAATCTCTGCGATGCGTTCGTCGTCGCCGACCCTGCGCCCCTCCTGGGACGCCGCGTTCTTCTCGTCGACGACATCCTTACGACCGGCGCGACGGCCGGCGCGGCCGCGGCGTCGATGAAGACCGCCGGCGCGGCGGCCGTCGACGTGGCTGCGCTGGCGCTGGCCCGCACCTGATCCGTACGGCGCGAAGAGCTGTGGCCGACTGGTCGTGGCGGTCAGTGGAAGTCTTCGATGCGGAGCACGCGGTCATGCAGGGCCGCCTCACGGTCGTCGTTCGTCGCTACGACCACGAGCCCTCCCTGTTCGATCTGGCGCGCGACGATGCCGCGCACCATCTCTAGGCCGGCGGCATCCAGGTTTACGCTCGGCTCGTCGAGCAGAAGCAGCGGTGGGTCCGCCAGCAGGGCCGCGGCGAACTTCACGCGCTGCTCCATGCCCGACGAAAACGTGGCGACGAGGTCTTCGGCCCGATCCCCGAGCTCGACGCGCGCCAGCACCTGATCGATCCGCTCATCCGCCGACCCCAGCCGGCGCGCCCGGGCGATGAACTGAAGGTTCTCCCGCGGCGAAAAACCGTCATAGACGTTCAGGTAAGGGGCGACGAGGCCCACGTGGAGCGGATGATCCTCCGGAGACAGGGACGAACCGTTCAGGCGCAACGCAACCGAACCCCTGGAGGGCGTCATGACCCCGGCAAGGATGCGAAGCAGCGTGGACTTGCCCGATCCGTTGGCGCCGGTGACGGCCAGACTCACGCCCGGCCCTACCGATATCGTCAGGTCCCGGAAAAGGAGACGGCGGCCGAACCGCTTGGCGACTTCGGATACCTCGAGCCTGGGATCTACGTACTGCACGGATAAATCTTGTGGATGTCTGCCAACCTGGCGAGGAACCGGGCTTACCATCTCGCCGCACTGATCAACGTGCGGAGCCGCCTCCGGTTCGACGCGCCGAACCCGTATCTCGCGCGGCGGCCCCGGCGCAGGCGCTGCCTGGTTGAAACAATCTATAAACGGATTCCGACCACGGAAACATACACGTGTACAGGTGTAAGTAGGGTCGTACTTAGATTCGACACCACCCAATGGAGGCACTCATACCTATCATGACTGCACGATTATCGCGCATAATTTTCGCGCTGGTTTTTGCCAGCTCGGTCCTATTCGTCGGCTGCGGCGACAGCCAACAAGATCTCGAACCCATGGACGCCGACACGGTCGGCACGGGGATGGGGGACGACATGACGCAGATGGATCAGACCGCCACGGCCGAGCTCTCGCCGACCGAAGGCAACAACGTAAGCGGTACGGTTACCTTTACCTCGTTAAACGGCGCCGTCCGCGTCGAAGCCGACATCGAGCACCTCGCCCCGGGAAGCCACGGTTTCCACATTCACGAAACCGGTGACTGCAGCGCTGCGGATGCGAGCTCGGCCGGCGGGCACTTCAATCCGGAGGGCGCCCCGCACGGTGCACCGACCGACTCGGTTCGTCACGTCGGTGACCTCGGAAACATCGAAGCCGGCGCGGACAGCACCGCCATGTACTCCCGAGTCGACAGCGTGCTCACCTTGAGCGGCGCCAATTCCATCATCGACAGAGCCGTCGTCGTCCATGAAGGCGAGGACGATCTGACGTCGCAGCCCAGCGGCGACGCGGGAGCGCGCGTTGCCTGCGGCGTCATCGAAAGCGACGGGGGCGAGGGGGCCGACATGCCCGCCGTTCCGCCCGCCCAGCCGTAACCGACGGTTCGACGTGAGCGAGCGGGCCATCGGAGAGGCTCCTCATACCATGAAGTCATCAAGCCCGGCCGGGACCAATAGGTCGCCGGCCGGGTTTTTTTCTGGCCGCTCCCGCGGCGCACCCTGTTTGTTCGACCTATCCATGCCGTTCGGTGAGGGCTTCACGCCACACGTCGGAGCGCGATGCCGCTCTCTACGGAAAAGACGATACGACCCGCATCGTCGGGGTGCACGCGCTCCTCGACCGCTCGCCGCAGCCCCATGCCGTCGTCCGCGTCTATCGCCGGTCGGCCGACGGCCGGCAGGTGACGGCGTACGACGAGCCGTTCTACCCGTTCTTCTTCCTCTCCGACATAGCGTACCTGCGCGGCTTCTCCCGAGACCGCTTTCGGTTCCAGGAGCTCGAAGGAGAGAACCACTACCGTTTCGTCGTGGCCTTTTCTACGTGGCGAGCCTATCGAGAAGGTTTGCGACACGTGGAAGGCAGCGTTCGAGATGGATCCGCCGACTACGT
This sequence comes from uncultured Rhodothermales bacterium, assembly GCA_964640145.1. Lineage (GTDB taxonomy): Bacteria > Bacteroidota > Rhodothermia > Rhodothermales > VXPQ01 > CAZXHQ01. The sequence goes on from CAZXHQ010000275.1 coordinate 4,610, forward strand.
CGTGCCCAGCGCCTCGCAACAATATCTCATCCAGACGGGCCGCACGCTGTTCAAGAACATGACGTTCGAGGAGCTGCATCGCCTGCAGCTCGACATCGAGACGTTCTCCGATCAGGAATTTTCGAACGCCAAGCGCGCCGCCGACCGCATCTTGCTCATCGCCCTCGGCGACAACCGCGGATGGAGCGAGGTGATCGACGGCCGGTCGCTCTCGGAGGGCGCGATGCTGCGTCGCCTCGTGAAGGTCGTCGCGGAGCGAGATCCGGACGTCATCGAAGGCCACAACATCCTCGGCTTCGACCTGCCCTATCTGACCGAACGAGCCCGCCGGTACGACGTCCCGCTCGCTCTCGGACGAGATTCGTCGGCTCCCCGAACGTTCCCTTCGACCATGCGCTTTGCCGAGCGCGCCGTCGACTATACGGTATTCGACGTGGCCGGTCGCCACGTCATCGACACTTACTTCCAGGTCTTGTCCTACGACGTCGTGAAGCGCGACATGCCGGGCTACGGTCTCAAGGCTGCAGCGCGCTACTTCGGGCTCGCGCCGGAGGGTCGTACGCACGTCAAGGGAGACGACATTTCCCGCACCTGGCGCGACGATCCGGACCGCCTCGTCCGCTACGCGCTGGACGACGTCGTCGAAACGGAACGCCTCGCTCGTCATCTTTCCGGCTCCACCTTCTATCTGACGCAGATGGTGCCGATGACCTACGGCCGGGCGGCCCGCACCGGACCCGCTGCGAAGATCGAGGCGCTCTTCGTCCGCGAATACCTCCGACGGAAACACGCCCTTCCGCGCGGTGAGGCGGGATCCCAGTCCACCGGCGGCTATACGGACATTTTTTTTACGGGCGTGGCCGGACCGGTCGTGTACGCAGATGTGGAGAGCCTCTACCCGTCGATCATGCTGCGCTACGACGTGAAGCCCGAACGGGACGACCTCGGCCTCTTCCGGTACTTCCTCGAGCGTCTGACGGACCTGCGCATCCATACCAAGCGCGCCATGCGGGAGGCCGGAGACG
>CAZXHQ010000276.1:0-5618 GCA_964640145.1 uncultured Rhodothermales bacterium
TGTCGCTTCGCGTAGAGCTGCCGGACGACGTGGCGTTCGTCGGGCCGGGCGGACCCGTAGAGCCGGAGGTCACCGCCGTCGAGGCGGGACCGTGGGTGGACGTCTCCGCGACATACGGCGACGCTGCCTCCGGTGTGACGATGATGCAACATCCATCCAACCCGTCCTATCCGCAGCCGTGGATCCTGCGCGACTCGGACAGCATGCAGAATCCAAGGTGGCCTGGCGAGCAAGCGGTTTTGATTCCGACGGACGAGCCTGTGACGCTGCGCTACCGGCTCGTTATACACGCCGGGCGGGCCGACGAGGTCCCGCTGGATAGCCTGCACGCGGCCTACGCCCGATGACGGGCGGGGCAGTCGATGCAGGAACGCGGGAGCCGCCTACGGCCCGTGAATCCGAATGGCCACCGACGCCATCCTGGGATAGAGCAGGCGTGCCTCTCTCCTCCATTCGCCATGGCCGGGGATGAAGCGCCAGTCGAGCACGTTGCCTCGATTGCCCGCGTTCACCACGTCCGCGCGAAGCTGGACGTCTGTAGATGCTACGGTCAATGTGTAGGCGGCGCTCAGATCGAGCTGGTAGAGCGCAGGGAGCACGTGCGAGGCGGGGTCTCCGAGGTCGAAGGGTGGATGGATGCGCGTCGCCTCCTCGTGGCCGAAGTAATCGTAGTACACCTGACGGAACCCCCACGGCCGCTTCCACACCCCTTTCCATCGGGCGCTGAGGATCAGCCGGGCGACCGGCAGCCAGTCCACGCCCACCTCGAGCCGGTGCGGCTCGCTCCAGGGCACGGGATGCGATTGCCCGTCGAAGAGCAAGTCACTGCGGCGCCGGGTGTGCTCGACCGCGTACCGCACCTCGGCCCGCGCCGCATCGGACGTCCACGCAGCGCCTAACGAAGCGCCGTACCCCTGCATCCGCGCCCGGGTGAAGACGTGCGTCTGTGATATGTGACCGACTGCGTATTCGGATCGGTCGACCTGGGCGTAAGCCGGTGCGAGGCTGCGCGGCTCGTGCTTAAGGTAGGCTTTTAGGCGGAGCGCCCACGGATCGGACGGCTGAATGAGGACCTCCTGCGCCGCGTGAAAGGCGATCGGCGGCCGCACGGAGCCGTCCACCGGCAGCCAGACGCGGACGGCCGGCAGCAGCGCGCCGGCATTCAGCCTGCTCGCGTCGGTCTGATTGAGAAACTGCCGGTAGATCCCGCCGGAGGTACGCGTCGTCCATGCGCCGATCGGGCCTCGGCCGCTGCGGTAGACGACGGCCATGCGGGGCTCGGCGTAGACGCTTCGGCGGGCCGTCAGATAGGTAAGACGTACGCCCAGCTCGACCTCCGCGCGGTTTCCCAGCCGGATGCGATCCTGGCCGAAGGCGGCTCCGTACCACGAGATCGACCGATTGTGCACGAGCCCCTTCGCGGCTTCTTCCGCGAATGCCTCTGGGGACCGGTCGGAAGCAGGCGAGGCAGGGAATCGGACGGACTGAAGCTCAAAACGGCTGTCGAGTACGCCGGCTTCGAGGCCGGCCTGGAGCTGATGTCGGTCAAGCGCATGATCGATGCGACCTTCCAGGGCGAACGTGCTGACCCCGTTCTGATCCCGCACGGGAGTCGTCGAAAGGCCTACGGGCCGGAGCCGGCCTTCGGCGAGCACGACGTTGAGACTGTCGAGCGTCCGGTAGGCATTTTCCAGCCGATAATCGCTGGCGCGAACCTGGAGGCCGGCCAGGGTCCGGCTGCCGAGCACGGCCTCATAGCGCACCTGTCCGAGGCGGTTCGTCCACGCATACTGATCGAAGACGGTGACGTCGGCGGCGCCGAACTGTCGGCTGGCTACGGACGCTCTCGGCAGGACGCCTCCGGATAGATGCTGGCGGCCGTGATAAAAGGATGCGTCGAGGCTTCGGAGGGGGCCAAATCGGAGACGACCCGCCGCGTGCAGGTCCGAAAAATGGAGGGAGGGGTTTGCCGGCGCATCGAACAGCGTCGTGGGCGCCGCGATCGGTGCATCCGAACCTCCCAGAGAGCCCAGGATGAGAAACGGATCCGGTCGGCTCCAGCCGTCGAGCGTCGATCGGAAAGTCGCCGGCGTCAGCACGTCCCACAGCCCCACGCGGCCGGAGACCATGGCGGCGGCCTGCCGGGATCCGTCGGCGTTGGAAGAGAGGCGCAGACGTGCGTTTAAACTGTACGTGTCGGCCTGGAGGTCGAAATCGTTCGTCGGCGAAAGCGCGTGTTCGGCCAGGACGACGCCTCCGAGGCTGCTGCCGTGCGGCGCGCCGTAGCCCGCGGTGTGCACGGTGAGGCGTTCGAGCGCGAGGCTCCCGAAGGGTCCGACGAAGCCGTCCAGGCTCCAGGGCAGAAAGACCGGCACGCCGTCGAGGCGAAGCTGATGCGCGCCCGGGTCGCCGCCTTGCACGTGCACGTCGGCCGTGACGTCGCCGAGCCGCACGCCCGCCAGCGACGCGAGATGTCGGTACGGTGCCGCGCGGGTCGCAGCGGCGTCGGACGACGTGACCCGCCCTCTACCGAGCGTTTCGAAGGCAGCACGTTCCTGAAGGCCGTCGACGACGACCGGCGTGATGAAGATCGGCTCCGGCTGTAGGGCCGCTTCGGTATGAACGGCCTCACGAGGGCCAACGACGAGCGAGTCGCTCCATGGCCGGTACCCGAGGTGGGAGACCGATACGGCGTACGGACCCGGCAGGAGCGCCGGGAGGGTGAAGCGGCCCGACCGGTCGGTGACGGCGCCGATCCCCGCATCCGCCAGCTCGACGTGCGCGCCCGCGAGCGGGCTCCCCGTCTCGACATCGACGACGCGCCCGGCGAGGTATCCGCGTTCGGGTGCGGCCTCCACGCTCTCCGTCAGCACGTACGTGCCCGACGAGAGGCGATAGAAGTCCAGACCACTTTCTTCGAGGATGCACGCGAGCACCGTCTCGACCTCCTCGTCCTCCGCGGCGCACGAGGCCGACTCGCCCTGCACGAGGGCGGGCGCGTACGAGACGGCCGTGCCCGTCGCATCCACGAAGCGCTCTATGGCGTCATCGAGCGCTACGCCGCGCAGCGCCAGCGTGTAGGTCTGTTCCTGGGCCAGGAGATCTCCCGGAAGCAACAGGCCGTAGAGCACAGGCAGGACGAGTGCGATGATGGAAGGCGTTCGCTGCATTCAGTCGTACATCGGCCGGTTCTCGACGAGCGGAGCCTGATGCCTGGCGACGCCCCGGTCGCCTCCGGATAGACGCGGACGAGCGGGGATCGGTTGCGCCGCCTACAGGGACATCACCTTACCCACGAATAGGATCGTCCCGGAGTGCCGCTCTCGGATGACGAAGAGGAAGGGGCGATCGACGTGCATGCTGACGCCGCTGACCGACGTCACGCGGACCTCGACGGACGTCACCGCGGCGGCCTCGGTGCCCTGCTCATCCACCTCGATGAACGCCTTGTGTTTGACGTTGCTGACGTACAGCTCCTCGACCGGGTTGATGCGGGTAAAGTCGGCACGGCGCGGATGGAACGCCCTTTCCATGCCGAGCGCCGAGAGGACGTCCTTCATCTCGATCTCATACGCGAACGAGAAGCGCGGCAGCCGCAGATGCACCTCATCGGTCTCGAACCGCCCCTCCCAGTCGGCCGGGTCGAGGTCCTGCGCGAGCGACCGCACGTCGTGCTCCTCGTTGGGAAGCACCACCGTCATGCTGTAGAGGCGGTCGCCGTATGGTAAGTCGACGGCCTGAAACCGGTCCGTCGCCAGGTACGGAAGATCCTGACTCATGGACATCATCGGGACGACCGTCTCGGTGCCGTCGGCGTTCGTGAACGGCAGCTCACGGGTGGCATCCTCGTCGAATTCGTACGTCCACGTCCCGTTGAAATAGATGGCATTGATCAGATACATGACGACGTCGCGACCGATCTCGTCGATGATCTCCGCAATCTTGCCGTGCGTTCGGTCATCCACCCAGTCGTTGATCGTGCGGACGGCGCCCGGTTCGTCGAAGTCGAGCGCCTGGACATCGGCCTCGAAGTTGGATTCGTTGACGTCGAGGAAATCCGGCTCCACCTCGAATCCGTCGCGGTACCAGATGGAGTTGGCGATCTCGAAGACTACCGAAGGATCGAGCTCTTCCAGCAGATCGATCAGGCTTCGGTACGAGGCGTTGATCTCCTCTTCCGAGAGCCCTTGCAGCTCGAGCGCCTGCTTCATCTCCTCGTAGGTCGCGCCGTCTGCCCCGTTGAGCGTCATGCCGAGCGCCATGGACACGCTCAGCGGCGAGATGAAGATGTTCTGATCGGGGTCCGCCTCATTGACGGCCCGGAAGAGGTTGCGGCCGAACCGGCTGTCGGCTTCGACGATGCGGCTTTCGGCGCGGGTAAGATCGCGCTGGATGGCGCCCGGCTCATCAGGTCCGGCCAGATCACAGCCGTATAGCGCCATGAGTGACGCGACTACGGCGGCCCATTTACACATGCTTCGAAGGCGTCTCATAACGGTGGAATGTTTTCGGTCGAGGGATTGTGCGATGGACGTTCATGCATTTACGCAGGATGTCGCGGGGTCATCGGTCTCGTGCAGGCGGCGTGAATACTTCGAATCCGTCGGACGTACGGCGGAATCGAAGGTCGAGCGTGTGACAGATGTCGGAGAGCACCTCGGCGGTCGACGATGGGGCCGGGTTCAGGTAGGTCACCTTCTCCTGCATGATGGCGGCGTCGGCTGCCGTCACGCGCACCCCGAACCGGCGTTCTATCGATCGAAAGACCGACGCGAGCGGCTGGTCGGCGAAGGCGAGTCCGCCCGAGCGCCAGGCCAGCACGCGATCGAGCGAGATGGGACGCACGGCGGCCGCCGAATCGGCGCCGACCGTCGTGCCTTCCCCGGGCTCGAGCACGACGAGGCGCTGCGCGGCGAGGGTTTGGCCTTGCTCCCGCGGAGCGCGGCGCGGCTCGACGGAGACGCGCCCCTCCGCCAGCGCGACGTTCGTCACCCGCTCGTCGGGCCACGCCCGCACGTTGAAGCGCGTACCGAGCACGCGGATGTCGGCATTGAAGGTCTCCACGACGAACGGCCGCTCGCCGGCCGTCACGTCGAAGAAGGCCTCCCCGCTGAGCTCGACGCGGCGTTCGGACCGACCGAGATAACGGCGATAGATGAGGGACGATCCGCCGCTCAGCTCCACGCTGGAGCCGTCCGACAGTGTTACGGTGTCGGCCTCTCCGTGGGGCACCGCGACGGTGAGGGGCTGCATCCAGAGCGCGACGCCGACGGCGAGCACCGCCGCCGCCAGCCCGGCCACCAGGCGCCACGGCGATGCGACGCGCCGCCGAGCGCCGCGGCGAGTACCCCGCTTGCCGGCCGGGTCCATCCACCTGAAAAATGATGGGCGGCGCGGACGAGGGAGCGCTACCTCGAGCACCCGGTCGGTAAAGCCGGCGCTGAAAGACGTCGCCCGGCTGCCGGCCAGCAAGGCGCGCAGGTGCGTGAGCCGGCCACGCTCGTCGCGCATCTCGGCCGAGGTCTCCAGCAGGTCGTCGAGGCGTTTGCGTGCGTGCGGGGCGAGTTCTTCGTCGAACGACCTTAGCAGCAGGGTCATTTCCTCATCCTTCATAATCT
>CAZXHQ010000277.1:0-5611 GCA_964640145.1 uncultured Rhodothermales bacterium
TACGGGTTGGGATATCGTCTTTCCGCGTAAGACGCCAGGGCGGGAGAACACGGCGCGCCCGGAAGCCGTGTCGGGGTTAGCGGCATCCGGACGCCGCGGCGTTCCGGAAGGCATACAGGAAACGGGTTCTAAAAGTCCGTCTCCGGCTCGTCGAAGGTCATCTCCTGAATCCAGATGTTGCGATAGCGGACGTCGTGCCCCTCCGCTTGCAGTTTGACCCCGCCGGGTCCGGGCGTGATGCGCTCTCCGCCGTCGTTGCCGCCGTCGATCGCCGAGCAGATGCCTCCCCATACTTGATTGATCGGGACATTTTCGTGCACCTTCTCGCCGTTGAAGTACATCGTCACGAGTGCCCGTTCCGTACGATTTCCGCTTGCATCAAATCGTGCGCCGCGGAACTGAATGTCGTAGGCATTCCATTTTTGCAACCCGTTGAAGAGCTCGTAGGGCGCCTCTTTTTCGTTGATGACCGCCGCCATGCCGTGCGGCCCCTCCTCGCCCTCGACGACCTGAATCTCGTAGCGATTGTCGAGATACACGCCGCTATTGCCTTGAGCACGCGGGATCAAAAATTCGACGTGCAGCCGAAAATCCTGCGGCTTGATCTTCGTGACGATGTCTGCCTGGCCGTACGTATCCGAATAGGGCTCCTTCGTCGAGAATGCATGGCCTTCACCATCGTCGAACTGGTTCTTCACGACGTTCCACTTGATGGGCATCGACGAGGCAAAGCACGGGCCTTCCCAGTACTCCCAGTTCGCCTCGAGCGATGCGCGCGTTCCGTCGAAGAGAACGTCCGCACCGGTCGGCGCCTGAGCACCGACGCCGATCTGCGCTACAGCGCTCGAGGTCATCCCGAGCGCAAAGACGAAGGCCGTCAACATCAGTAATACATTATTTGGAGGATTCATGTTTGGGCGTGGTTGATTAGACATAGGTTAGATCGCCAACTGTAACGCTGCATGGATCCGCGCCGTTCGCTCGAGGGGCGGCAATGCATCCGGCTTCGACGCGGGCGGTCCCCTCGGAAGGATTCGAACCTTCGACCTACGGTTTAGGAAACCGGCGCTCTATCCTGCTGAGCTACGAGGGGATGGGAGGGCGCGCCAGCGAGGGCAGCCGACCTGGTCAGTGCAGCTCGAAGCACGTTGGAAGAGGCCGCTAAGACCGGCGCGCTCCAGATCTATTATACGCGCGCGACGTATCAGTCACGACGATTTTTCGTGAATTGCAGTCCAACTACTGCGGATGTCGGAGCCACCTTCTCTTGTCGACAGATTAAAGCAAGCGATCGCCGACGACGGCAGCGAGATCGGGCGCAGGACGGCCGTGGTCACAGGCTCGGTGGCCCTCGGCGCCCTGGTCACCGGCTCGCTGTTTCGAAAAATTCGGCATCTGAAGCTGCAGCGACCGGCCGACCTCGAGCCGGCTCTGGGGGCCGAAACGAAGACCCTCGAGATCATGGAAGGCCGCACGCGATTCTACGAACGAGACGGCACGGGCGTCCCTCTTGTCCTGCTTCACGGTATCAACGCCACGGCCTCCTCTTTCGAGATGAAGCCGATCTTCGACCACGTTGCTTCGGGCACGCAGCGACCAATCTACGCGCTCGACTGGTTCGGCTTCGGACGCTCCGATCGACCGCCTGTTCGCTACACTCCGTCCATCTACATCCGCCAGCTCCGGCGTTTCCTCAGTGAACACGTCCACCAGCCGGCTGACATCGTCGCGCTCTCGCTCTCGTGCGAGTACGCCGCTGACATCGCCCGATCTCTGCCGTATCTCGTCAACCGGCTCGTGCTGATGAGCCCCACCGCTCTCTCCGACGAGCGCTCTGCATCTCCTCCGTGGCAGCGAACGGCCGTATCGGTCGCCAACTCGCTCGGCGCCTTCGAAATTTTCTACTTCCGCTTGACGCGCGAGGAAGTGCTGCGGCGCTTTTATCAGCGGCAGGTGTTTCGCCGGCCCGACGTGCCCGAGGAGCTGATCGAATACGCGACGAAGACGACGCACGTCCTCGGTGCGCACCATGCGCCCCGGTATTTCGTACAGGGACTCCTCTCGACCGGCGGCGCCGCTCCGCGGGCATACGCCGCACTGCGGGTACCGACGTTGATGGTGGTGCCGGAGTCTTCCGACGGGCTCATCCAGCGGTTCGACAGACTCGGCGAGGTGGTAAACCAGAATCCCGAGTATCTCCGGGCCGAGCGCCTCCCCGGCGGGCTCCTGCCGCAGTGGGAGGTACCCTACCATCTTTTCGACCTGGTCGACAACTTCTTGAACACGTGAAGGTCGAAGCAGGCAGCGTGGGCACGTGCTGAGGAAGCATGCACGGACGGTGTGCCGGCGCGCCCCGAATGCCGTTCAATGCGGAGGCCGGCGGACGTCCTGCGAGCCTCGGTCCACAAGGCGACGATGAGATCGACGGCTTTTGCGGAGCAGACCGTTCCGTATCTTCGGACGCGGTCCCAAACCGTCGTGAGCTCGCCGCACACATCCATCCCGATTCGACGTGGACTCACCCCGAAAACCCTACGACCGGCGTGCCGTGGCGGCATGGGCCACGTATGACTTCGCCAACTCGGCCTTCACGACGCTCGTGGTGACGTTCATTTTCGCCACGTACTTTACCGACGCCATTGCGGACAACGACGTCGTCGGCACGCAGCTCTGGTCGCGCGCCGTCAGCCTTTCGCAGATCCTCGTGGCGCTCGCCTCACCGTACTTCGGAGCCGTTGCCGACCGCGGCGGCTACCGGAAACGCTTTCTGCTGCTTACCACCGTCGTCTGCGTGGCGGCAACGGCGATCCTCTTTTTTGCGGGGCCGGGTGACGTGATGTTCGCGCTCAGCTTTTTCGTCATCGGCAACATCGCCTTCGAGCTGTCCAACGTGTTCTACAACGCATATCTCCCCGACATCGCACCGCCCCAACAGATCGGTCGCATTTCCGGCTACGGATGGGCGCTGGGGTACCTAGGCGGCCTCTTCTGCCTGCTCGTCGGCTACTACGTTTTCGTGGCTCCCGATACGCCGCCCCTCGGTCTTTCCAAGGCGACCGGGGAGCACGTTCGGGCGACGAATCTCCTGGTGGCCGCCTGGTTCGGCCTCTTTTCCCTCCCCCTGTTCATGACCCTGCGTGAGCGGCGACCTGATAAGCCGCTGACGGCCGGTCCCATCCTTCGATCCGCTACGCGGGAACTGCTCCGCACATTCGACGAGATCCGGTCCTACAGGGACATCTTCTGGCTGCTTCTCGCCCGCCTCATCTACAACGACGGACTGGTGACCATCTTTGCATTCGGGGGTATCTACGCGGTGGGAACGTTCGGCTTTACCACCGAGGACATCTTTCTTTTCGGCATCGTGTTGAATGTGGCGGCCGGGGCCGGCGCCTACGGCTTCGGTTTCGTCGACGACCGTTTGGGCGGACGCACGACGATCCTCATCAGCCTGATGCTGCTCGTGGCAGCCTCCGCGGCGGCCGTCACTGCGACGAGCCCCTCGGTCTTCTGGGCTGCGGCCATACTGGTCGGATGCTGCGCCGGGCCGAACCAGTCTGCAAGCCGTTCTCTCATGGGCCGGTTCATCCCGCTGCGGAAGGAGAACGAGCTCTACGGCTTCTTCGCCTTCTCAGGGAAGGCAACGGCCTTCCTCGGACCCCTCCTACTCGGGGTCGTCACCGGCATCTTCGACAGCCAGCGCGCCGGGATGTCCGTCGTGATCGTCTTCTTCCTCGCCGGAGCCCTCCTCCTGCTGCAGGTCGATGAGCGGCGCGGGACGGCCCGCGGCGACCGAGCCGTCGACCATGCGCACCCTCCGGTGTCTTAGTACTTAGGCGCTCTCCGCCCCCGCATCGAGCTCGTTGATGCGTTCAATCTGCTTCAGATTCCATGCATCGTCGCTGAGCGGCGTCTCGAACCAGCGATCAAGGATCTCGTGGAGGACGGCGGGCGAGGTAGCGCGCAGGCTGAGAGCGAGCACGTTGGCGTGGTTCCAGATGCGAGCTCCCCTGGCCGTCTCGGCATCCTGGCAGAGGGCGGCGCGGATGCCCGGCACCTTGTTGGCCGCAATCGAACAGCCCGTGCCCGTCCAGCACATCACCACGGCCTCGTCGGCACGTCCCGCCTTGACGGCGTCGACGGCCTCGAGCGTGACGTCAGGCCAATCCGCCGTGGCGTCCCGGTCCTCCGGCCCGAAATATAGCACGCTGTGCCCGCGCTGCTCGAGCGCCTCGATGAGGTCATTCACCAGCGCCGTGCGTTCGTCGGTGCTTACCGCAATACGCATGGTTGTCGTGTGTCGATCGCTTTCGTCAGCCACGGACCTTTTGCAAGGTCTTTTTGTGAACCAGCGGCGCGGCGATTAGTTTTTCCCGGAGCGGTCGTGCGTGCGCGCATCTTCGTTCTTGCCACTACAGCCTCTCCGGAGCCTTCTGATGTCCGACCTCCCTACCATCCGGCAGATTGCTCACTTTCTGGAAACGTGGGCCCCGCCGTCCTCCGCGCAGTCGTACGACAACGTAGGCCTGCAGGTGGGTGATCCCGACACGCCCGTGCGCAGCGCCGTCCTTGCGCTCGACATGACGCCGGCCGTCCTCGACGAGGCCACGTCGATCGGCGCGGCCCTTGTCATCACCCACCACCCGCTCATCTTCAGGCCGCTGCGCGTCCTCACCACGGAGACGCTCACGACGAGTCTCGCATACCGCCTCGCCAGAGAGGGCGTCGCCCTCTACAGCATCCACACAAATCTAGATGCGGCCTCGGGCGGCGTATCCTTCGCACTGGGCAAACAGCTCGGATTGACGGATCTCGAATTTCTGGATGTCTTCGAATCCGACGCCGAAGAGATCGGATTCGGCGCGATCGGGCGCCTGGAGACGCCGCTCACGCTCGAAGGCTTTCTAACGCACGTGAGCGAGCGTCTCGCGACACCGAGCCTGCGTTACGTCGGCGATCCCGCGGACCGCGTGGCCCGAGTGGCCGTCTGCGGCGGCTCCGGGAGCGAGCTGGTCTCCAGGGCCGCGGCAGCGGAAGCGGACGTATTCGTGACGGCCGACGTCAAATACCACGAGTTTTTCGGGGCCTTGGGCCCGGACGGCCGCCCGCGCCTGGCTTTCGTGGATGCAGGGCACTACGAGACGGAAGCCGTCACGGAAACCCTCCTCACCGGTGAACTGCGGGAGCGCTTCCCGGAAACGACGTGGCACCGGACGCAGACGCGGACGAGTCCCGTACGCACCTTCGTCGCCCCGCCGAGACGTGACTGAGTTCTTCGCCCAAAATACATCGGCGATCGATTTGACGGTTGGCCCCGGGCTCGAACTTTCGTTATACCGTGCCGTTACCATGTATTGACGTTGGGTGGAGAGTCACAAACGGATAAGGAGCGTATGCCTACAGTTCAGGAGACAAGCATTGGCGAACAGTTGAGAGCCTTGATCCGTCTCCAGCACATCGACAATCGAATCGATCAAATCGAGAAGCTCCGCGGTGATCTTCCGGAAGAGATTCGGGATCTCGAGGACGAGAAGGAAGGCCTCGAAACCCGGATCGAGAAGTACAACCAGGAGGAGGAAGAGAATGAGGCCGCCAAGATCCAGGCCGACAA
>CAZXHQ010000278.1:0-2162 GCA_964640145.1 uncultured Rhodothermales bacterium
ACGGATGGGAAGTCGTGTTGCCGGGGGTATGTAATGTCGGTGTGAACCCTCAGAGGGTCGCTCGGTCGCAAGTGATCGGGAGGCCCGTTTGTTTAAACGCGGCTCCGTATGTTGATTCGCACGAGGCGGGCGGTTCAGAGTGCCCGCCCGGGGCGCAATCTATCGTTGAACATACCCGAAACGTACGGAGGGAATTATGGATCGTCGCAAGATGCTGAAGAACCTGGGACTCGGCGTCTCGGGCGGCTTGATGACCACCAACGGGCTGCTGGGCCGGGCGGAACCGTTGAACGCGGACACCTTCGAGCGGGCCACGCGCGGCCTGCCGCCGATCGAAATTACGAACGTCAAGGCAATCGCCACCGCCCCGAACGGCATCGAGCTCATCGTGGTGAAGGTTGAAACGAGCGAGCCCGGCCTCGTCGGATACGGCTGCGCCACCTTTCGCCAGCGCGCCCGCAGCGTCGTCAGCGCGATCGACGACTATCTGCCGGACTTCTGCGTCGGCCGTGACCCCGCCAACATTGAAGACATATGGCAGACGGCCTACGTCAGCTCCTACTGGCGTAACGGTCCCGTGCTGAACAACGCGCTCAGCGGTCTCGACCAGGCGCTCTGGGATATCAAGGCCAAGCGCGCCGGCATGCCCCTCTACGAGCTGCTAGGAGGCAAATGCCGGTTCGCGATTCCCTGCTACTCCCACGCGTCCGGACGCGACAATGAAGCGGTCATCGACAGCGTCCGCCAGAAGATGGAGGAAGGCTACCGCCACATCCGCATCCAGATGGGCGCATACGGATCCATCCACCTCGCCGCTCAACCTGATTTCAAGGAGGCCGGCTTCGGGCGCGAGGAAGACCATTTCATGGATCAGAAGGCCTACATGCGTGCCGTGCCCTCCATGTTCGAAGCGGTCCGGGGGGCCGTAGGACCCGACGTAGAGCTCCTCCACGACGTCCACGAGCGGCTCGATCCGATGGACGCCATCCAGCTCGTACGGGACCTCGAACCGTATCGGCCCTTCTTTATCGAGGATCCCTTCTCGCCGCAGGACGTGGAGTGGTTCCGCATGCTCCGCGAGCAGACCAGCGTGCCGCTGGCCATGGGCGAGCTCTTCAACAACCCCAACGAGTGGGTGCGGCCCATGGCGGACCGGCTGTTCGACTACATCCGCATCCACATCTCCCAGATAGGCGGCATCACGCCGGCAATGAAAACGGCGCGCCTCGGAGAATTTTTCGGCGTGAAGACGGCCTGGCACGGTCCGGGCGACGTCTCCCCCGTCGGTCATGCGGCCAACGCGCACATCGATTATGCCGTATGGAATTTCGGGATCCAGGAAGCCGTCAATTTCCCCGCGGAAACGCGGGAGGTGTTCCCCGGCCATCCCGTGATGGAGGACGGCTACATGCACGTGAACGAGGTGCCGGGCCTCGGCGTGGAGGTCGACGAAGAGGCCGCCGCGAAGTATCCGCTTCCTGAATTTGACTATGGATGGACCCAGGTCCGGAAGCGCGACGGCACGCCGGTGCGTCCATAGCCCGGCACCCACCCGGCATTTGCCTCCGACGTGATGAAGCGATACGTGTCCGCCATGGTAGCCGTCATGGTCGCCATGCTGCTGATCTTCTGGATCGTCCGCGAACTGGGTCTGACGCTCCTGACCGATCCGAGCCCGGGCATGCTCACGACGCGGGGCGAGCGGTTCGCCGCCGGCATGGGGATCGTGCTGCTCGCGCTCGACGTGGCCCTGCCCGTTCCTTCCAGCGTCATCATGCTGGCCAACGGAGCCCTGTTCGGCATCATCGGCGGCACGGCGCTCTCCCTTGCCGGGAGCCTGATCGGCGTCGGGCTGGCCTTCTATATCGGGCGTCAGGGCGGACGGCTGCTCGCATCGATCGCCACGGAGAAGGAGATGGCGACGGCCGACCGCCTGTTCCGGCGCTGGGGCACCGCCGCGGTCATCCTCAGCCGCCCGCTCCCGATCGTCGCGGAAACCATTGCCCTCTTCGCAGGTGCCTCGTCGATGGACTGGCGGCGGCTCGGCCTTGCCGCCACGGCGGGTTTGATTCCCACGTGTCTGGCGTATGCGGCGGCCGGCGCCGTGGCGATGTCGTTCGACAACCTGGTGCTCATCTTCGGCGTGACCTGCATCATCGCGG
>CAZXHQ010000278.1:2262-5608 GCA_964640145.1 uncultured Rhodothermales bacterium
CAACAGCATCGGGCTCCTGCGGCGGCTCGTCGGTAGCTGCGTCGGCGTCCTCCGGTCGCTCTTCGGTCGATGCCTCCTCCTCCGTTTCGGCGGCTTCGCCTTCCTGCCGGAGGCTCTCGGCCGTCGTGTCGGCCGGGCGAGCATTCGAAAGGGTGGTGTCGACGCGGATCCGGGCCCTATCGGCCGTGGTGTCGACGGGGGTTCGAGCCGCGTCGGTCGTATCGCCTGCGTCTCCCGGTGCGTCGGCCCGCGCGACCATGGACGGGCCCTCGGCGAGCGTCCGGCCGCGCGGACTGATGCGGCCGGTGACCTCGGCGAGAACGCCGACGGCCACCCACGCGGCCAGCGCGACGCCGATCCACGCCTTTCCGCTGCGCGAAACGAACCGCTCGCGGGCGTCCCACCGGAATAGCCTGGCTGCGGCCAGGCAGCCCGCCGCCCCGACGAGGAACAGGGCGAGCAGGCTGAAGCGCGCCTCTCCGAGTCCGGCGCCGTTTACCGTCACCTGGATCGCCTCGACGGAATACCGGCCCGGAAAGAAGGCCGACACGTGCTGGGCCCAAGCCGGCAGGCTTTCGATGCGCACGGCCACGCCCCCGATGATGAGCATTGGAAGGAAGATGGATTGACCGAGGGCCTGCACGGCGGGCACGTTGTCGGCCAGCATGGCAATGACCAGGCCGAGCCCGAGAAAGGCGAGGGCGACAAACGTGAACGCGATCCACAGGTCGAAGAGGTGGTCGGGAAGCGGCATGCCGATCCACATCGCCAGGACGATCTGGAGCACGGCCGCCGTGATCAGAATGACGTAGCGGGCCGCCAGCGTACCCAAAACGAGCTGAAGCGTGGAGACCGGCGCGACGCGGTAGCGCCGCCATACGCCGCGCTCGCGCTCGCTCACCATGGCGGTCGGAAGGCCGAAGCATGCGCCGCCCAGGGCCGTAACCGTGAGCAGCTCGCCCATATGCTGCACGAGGGGGACGGCCTCGTGGCGGTAGAGTACCCAGAAGGCGACCAGGAAGATTGTGGGGAATAGATACCCGTAGAGCAGGGCCATCTTGTTCCGGTAATAGAGCCGGAGGTCGGTCGTGAACTGGACGAGGAAACTCTTCATCACTACGCCCGCGCCGCTTCTTCATGCGCCCCGTCCGAAATCCGGGTGCCGGTGAGCTCGATGAACACGTCCTCGAGCGTCGCCTTCTGGACGTGCAGCTCTGCGATGTCCACGTCCCGCGTTTCGAGGCGCCGCGTCAGCGCCGCGAGCACGTGCTTGACTCGATCCGACCGGAAGCGCGCGGTCCGGCCGGCGACGCTGAGGTCCTTGACGGAGTCGAGTCCCTCGAACAGCTCTTCCGAGAGCGGCCCGCTGGCTTCCAGGTGGACGCTCGGCGCGGCGCTCGAGGCGGCAATCAGCTCGCGGGGCGGCCCCTCGGCGATGATCCGACCGTCGTTGATGATGGCAACGCGGTCGCAGAGCTCTTCGGCCTCCTCGATGTAGTGCGTGGTAAGGAGCACCGTCCGGCCCTCTACCTTCATTCGCCGGATGTCTCCGTGCAGATCCCGGCGGGACCGCGGATCGAGGCCCGTCGTCGGCTCGTCGAGAAAGACGAGCTCCGGCTTGTTCACGAAGGCGAGGGCCAGCGCCAGCCGCTGCCGCTGTCCGCCGGAGAGCGTGTCGAAGGCGGCGTCGGCCTGGTCGGCCAGCGCGAAACGCTCGATCAGATCGTCGGGATCGGTACGCACGCGGTAAAAAGAACCGAAGAGTCGTAGGGCTTCCCGCGGCGTGATCTTCTCCTGCAGCGCAGTCGTCTGCAGGGCGGCGCCGATCTTCTGCTTCATTTCGCGCGGGCGGCGACGCGCGTCGATTCCGGCGACGACCATCTCGCCGCGGTCCGGCTGCCGGAGCCCGAGCACGCACTCCAGCGTGGTGGTCTTGCCCGCGCCATTGGGTCCGAGGAGACCGAAGATCTCGCCGGCCTCGATCTCGAAGCTTACTCCCCGCGCGGCCTCGACGAGGCCGTACCGCTTCCAGAGGTCGTGTATGCGGACGATCGGAGGCACGATGGCGGGATCGAAACTCGTCGAAGAAAAAGGACCGATTCGCATACCTGTCCGGGCCGGGGGATGTTCTCGGCGCCCCTTTACAGCACCGGCCCGTCCGAAACTATATATTGATGTATTAAGCCGGCCGTCCGTCTCCGCCAGACCAGCAAGGCCTATGATTCGTTGGGTTTGCACGCTTCTCGCCGTTCTCTTCCTCGCAGAGGACTGTGCGGGCCAGTCGAATTTCGTGCCCCTCTTCAATGAGCGCGACCTGT
Organism: uncultured Rhodothermales bacterium; assembly: GCA_964640145.1. GTDB lineage: Bacteria > Bacteroidota > Rhodothermia > Rhodothermales > VXPQ01 > CAZXHQ01. Next base: position 4,581 of record CAZXHQ010000278.1, read on the forward strand.
CCGGATGGCGCATCGTCAATACGGCGCCGAGCACGTGGACCGTGCGCGACGGGATGATCGTCACGTCGGGCGAGCCGATCGGCGAACTCTGCACGACCCGGCACTACGAGAACTTCATCCTCGAAATCGAATGGCGCCACATGGTGGAGGGCGGGAACGCCGGACTCTTCATCCACAGTGATCCTTTGCCGGCCGTCGGCCAGCCTTTCACGCGCGCCATCGAGGCGCAGGTGATGGACGGCAACCACGGCGACGTCTTCGCGATCCATGGCGCCACCATGGTGCCGGATCGTCCACATCCCCGCGGCTGGATGCGCTCGCTCCCGATCGAGGAACGGGCCCGTCCGGCCGGAGAATGGAATCACTACCGCGTCGAAAGCCGCGACGGCAGCGTTACCCTGGCCGTTAACGGAAAGGTCGTTTCGGGAGGTTCGGAGATCAGCCCGCGGAAGGGCTACATCTGCCTGGAGTCGGAAGGCTCCGAGGCGCACTTCCGCAACATCCGCATCCACGAGCTTCCCTCCACCGATCCGGGCCCGGAGGACGTCGCCGACGTCTATGACGGCTTCGAGTCGCTCTACACCGGCGTCGATCTGTCGGGATGGGACGGCGGAAACGGCGCCGCATGGCAGGTCGACGACTGGATCCTTCATCTCGAGGGAAGTGCCGAAGGAGGCGAGCATCTGTGGACGAACGAATCGTATGCGGACTTCGAGCTCATCACCGACGTTCGCCTCGAATGTGAGGATGCGGCGGACAGGACGCGCAGCGCCATCCTGCTGAGAGGCCGCGCGGAGGCCCGCGTCGTCCTCGGGTGTTCCGACGCGCTCGCGGAGGTCGAGGAGGCCGTTGCCGCCGTCGACGAGACGGGCGCCAACTCGCGCGGCTGGCAGCGGCTGTCCATCCGCGTCGTCGATAATCGCGCCGCCGTGGCGCTCGAGGACGCCACGATCGCGGCCACCGAGCTTCCTGCAGGCACTCCGGCGAGCGGCGCCGTCGGACTGGCGGACTACGGATCGGCCGTCCAG
>CAZXHQ010000279.1:0-2340 GCA_964640145.1 uncultured Rhodothermales bacterium
TTTATGAGATGATGCACGTAGGGATGCGAACGTCTTGGTCGGTACCTTTGTATAGAACACGCAGTTGGGCAGAGCAGGCATTCGACTAGGCGCCTGAATAGTCGCCGCGCGGATTTAGAGCAGAGAGGCGTTCGGCCGGGAACGAGCAGTAGATATGGAGCGGAGGCACGCGCAGCGAAGGAGCGCCGAGATCGTCAGAAGCACGTCCTGGCTTCTGGCTGCGATGCTTGCGCTCGCCTCCTTTTCGGAGCCGGCGGCGGCTCAGACCGCCACCGTGCGAGGTTTCGTCACCGACGAGGCGAATGGACGGGCGCTCGCCGGCGCAACCGTGGCGCTCTACCACCCGGCCGCCGATGCCGAGACGGCACCTCCTCTGTATGGCGCCATAACGAACACCGATGGCGTTTACCTCATCAGCCGAATTCGACCTGGAAATTATCAGCTTCGCATCTCGTTCGTCGGCTATGAATCGTATCGAGACACGCTGATGCTCGGCACCTACGACGTACGCAGCGTCACGGTGGCGCTGGAATTCGATACGGAAAAGCTCGACGAGCTCGTGGTGGAGGAGGAGCGAGGCGGCATGGCCAACGTCGATGCCGGATGGCAGACCATCCGGCCGGAAGATATCGAGCGGTTGCCCTCTCCGGATGTCTCCGCCGATCTGGCCTCGTACCTCACGACGCTTCCCGGCATCGTCACGACCGGGGATCAGGGTGGACAGTTTTTCGTCAGGGGGGGCGAGCCGACGCAGAACCTGGTCCTGCTCGACGGGATGCACGTCTACCAGCCGTTCCACCTGCTGGGGTACTACTCCGTGTTCCCCACCGATATTTTGAACCGTGTGGATTTCTACGCCGGAGGCTATCCCAGCCGCTACGGCACTCGGATGTCGTCCGTCATTGACGTGGCAACCCGCAAGGGCAACAACCGCCGCTTCGAGGCTATGGTCAACCTGTCTCCGTTCACCGGCAGCGGTCGCCTGGAAGGTCCGCTCCTTCCCGGGAAATTATCGTTCCTCGTGACCGGCCGCGAATCGCTGATCGAGGAGGGAGCGGCGCGGTACATCTCACACGATCTGCCGTTTCAGTTCGGGGATGCCTATGGGAAGATCCATGGACGGCTCACGCCGGCTCACGAGATCTCCGTAATGGCCTTGCGGACGCACGAGACGGGGACGATTGGTAAGCCGACCGGGGGCGTCGTCCCCGAGGAGATTCATCGGCGCAACGAGGCGGTCGGCGTCAGAGCCTTGTTCCTTCCCCGCCTCTTCCCCGTCGTGGCAACGGCTTATCTGTCGCATTCTCGGCTGGCCTCGCACCTCGGACCGGCGGATGACCCCACGCGCTCCTCTTCGATTCGAAGCACGCGGGTCGCACTGGACGCCTCCTTCCCGGGCCGCCGAACGGACATTCACGGCGGATGGGAGGCCGTCTTCACGTATCTGGACAGCGATCTCGGCGGCCTGTATCAGAACGTTGCGAGTCAGGATCGCCTCACGGTCCCAGGGTCGTTCTATCTGGACTGGGACATTCGCGTCACGCCTGACCTGCGGCTCCAGGCCGGCACCCGGCTTCAGTTTTTCAACGTGCGCATCGACCCGTATCTCGAGCCGCGCGTGCGCGCCTCCTGGAAGCGCGGCTTCCACCGGATCAGTGCCGCCGCCGGCGTCTATCAGCAGGAATTGGTCGGCGTAAGCGACCGGCGCGACGCCGCCAGCCACTTCACGGTCTGGACGCGCAGCTCCCGTGAAGGCGCTCGCCCTTCCATCCTCCGCTTCGCCGACAGCGAGACTCCGGGCACCTCGCAAATCGTATTCCTGGAAAATGTGCTGGCCGAGCGTATCGGCCGCGCATGGCACGGCATTCTCGGCTATCGGACCACGCCGACGGCCGGACTGGACCTTTCCGTCGAGGGGTTCTATAAAGAGATCTCGAACCTCTATGTGGCCGAGTGGACGGCGCTGCCCGGCCTGACGACGCTGCTCCACCCGGCGACCGGTCGTTCGGGAGGCGTGGAGACGCGTGCCGAGCTGCACCGCGGCCCATTTTACGCGTACGTCAACTACGGGCTGTCGTCGACGACGTACAGAATGAAGGCTCCGGCGGCCGAGGTCTGGTTCGGAACGGAGGGGCTGGAATTCCGGCCGCCGCACGATCGGCGGCATCAAATCGACGCCCTTATAAGCGTCGTGCTTGGGGGTTTCGAATTCAGCGCGCGCTGGGCGTTCGGTTCCGGCCGGCCCTACACCCGGCCCCGCAGCTACGACGGTTTTGCACCGATCGACGATGCGCACAACGTCTTCGACCTGACCCGAGCGCGCCGCGTGCTCTACGAGCA
>CAZXHQ010000279.1:2440-5583 GCA_964640145.1 uncultured Rhodothermales bacterium
TCTTCGACCTGACCCGAGCGCGCCGCGTGCTCTACGAGCATCCCTTCCGCGGACGTATGCCGGCTTACCACCGGCTGGATGCCTCCCTGCAGCGGTCGTTCGAATTCTCCGGTGCCGTGCTCACGCTCCACTCGAGCGTGCTCAACGTGTACGACCGGAAAAATATCTTCTACTATGACACGTTCACGCTCGAGCGCGTCGATCAGCTTCCCGTTATTCCGTCCTTTGGAATCAAGCTCGACGTGCAGTAGCGCGCGGTTCGTACACGTGAATCCGCCCTGCGGCGTCAGGTCCCGAACGAACACCGATGCAGACGTACCCCCCGAGAAAAGTATCCCGTTCCTGCCGGACTGCCTGCTGGGTGCTCGTGATCGCCGCTTCTCAACTCCTCGGATGCCTGGTCGATCCGACGGCGGCTCCGCCGGTGGAGGTCCCGTTCACCCTGTTCGGGGTCGTGAATCCCACCGCCGACACCCAGGCCGTCATCGTGTACCCCGTGGAGCCCGGGCTGCTCGAACCGCTAGGCCCCGAGCCGCTCGATGCGGCCGTCCACTCGACCGATCTGTCGACCGGCGAGGAGCGCCTGTGGCGCGATTCGGTCGTTTCCGACGGGCCGGGCAACTATTCCCATATCTTCTGGTCTGATTTCCGGGCCGAATTCGGACGCGCGTACCGTCTCGAAGCGGTACGGTCGGACGGCGCCCGAAGCACCGTGGTCGTAGACGTTCCCGAGCTGGTTCGCGTCGAGGACCACGATGACGGTTCGAGATCGATGGTGGTATCGTTTCGTGGGGGCGGCTTTCGGCTCGTGAAGGTAGAGCTTACCTACCGATTGGGTTTGGCTGCGAGCGGTGATGCAGGCTGCGAGAACGTTGAGCCGTTCTTCGGGTACACCTTCTCGTATGCCGGTGCGGAAGCGCGCCGCGAGGACGGATGGGATCTGCCTGTGGATCTCGCCGAATACGTCCGGTTCATGGAGGCGCTCGTTATGCAGGACGTAGGCAATGACCTGCTGTTCGCCGATCGCGATACGCGTCTCGCGCTCATCGCCCTCGAGCTTCGCCATACCATCGGGGACGAAACGTGGGATCCACCGCGGGGCTTTCTGGACCGGCGTATTCTATCGCATCCGGGCACGCTGACGAACGTCGAGAACGGCCTGGGTTTCGTCGGCGGCGGCTATCGGGACTCTACGCGGCTCTTTCCGTCGACCGACGCCGTCGAAGAGGCAGGCTTCTACGATTACCTGGCGGGCGGAGAGGCCTGCGGCTAGACCGCCACCGCGGATGATCATTGATGATGGCGGAAATGCGGCGTATTTTTCCCACCCGCGAATTATGCGGATCGGCGATGCGGACGCTTTCATTCAAGGCGAGCATTGCTCGGCGCATCTCGGGTTCGATCGATCGCGCACCGATATGAATGACATGGAATCCACATCCACAGCCGTCACCGCCCCGTCGAGCGCGGATCGCAGGGCCATCGTCGAAGAGGCTCTGGCGATGGGCGACATCCGCATCGACGGGTCTCGGCCCTGGGACATCCAGATCCACGACGAGCGCTTCTACCGGCGCGTCCTTTCGGAGGACGCGCTCGGATTGGGCGAGTCTTACGTGGAAGGCTGGTGGGATGCGGAGGAGCTGGATGCATTCTTCTTTCGCCTGCTCGGCATCGATCTCGGCGATGTTCGCATGTCATGGCAGCGCAAGTGGACGCTGGTGAAGGACCGCTTGCTGAACCGGCAGAGCAAGACACGGGCCTTTGAAATCGGGGAGCACCACTACGATCGCGGCAACGATCTCTTTCAGGTGATGCTCGACCGGCGGATGACGTACACGTGCGGATACTGGAAGACGGCCTCGACGCTGGACGAGGCCCAGGAGGCCAAGCTCGATCTGGTCTGTCGCAAGATCGGACTGCAGCCGGGTCAGAAGATCCTCGACATCGGATGCGGATGGGGCAGCTTCATGAAGTATGCGGCCGAGAATTACGGCATCTCGGCTGTGGGCGTGACGGTCTCGGAGGAGCAGGCCACGCTCGGACGGGAGATGTGCCGGGGGTTGCCGGTGGAGTTTCGCCTGCAGGATTACCGTGACGTAACCGGTCGATTCGACCACGTCGTCTCGCTCGGCATGTTCGAGCACGTCGGGCCCAAGAACTACCGTGCTTTCTTCGAGACGGCCGAAAAGTGCCTGAAGGACGACGGGCTGCTGCTCCTGCACACCATCGGCAACCGTTTCTCCGATCGGTCCACGGACCCGTTTACCGAGAAGTACATCTTCCCGAACAGCGTCATCCCGTCCATCCGCCAGATCGGGGACGCGACCGAGCGGCTGTTCGTCATGGAGGACTGGCACAATTTCGGTCCGGACTACGACCCCACGCTCGTGGCCTGGAATGAAAACTTCGAGGCGGGATGGGAGGACCTTCGTCCCCGCTACGGCGACACGTTCTACCGCATGTGGCGCTTCTTTCTGCTCTCTGCCGCAGGATCCTTCCGGGTGCGGAAGATGCAGCTGTGGCAGATCGTCTTCTCGAAAGACGGCATCGTCGGGGGCTATACGTCCGTGCGGTGAGCCCCCGCCGTCACGAGCACCTACCCTCCACCGTGAGGTCGTCGCGGATGCATCACGGGCGGCTCCTGTTTCGACGTGCTCCACGCACGGATCTCCGTGCAGGCAACCCGATCGTCGACGGGAGTCGCTACCGTTCGCACGTCAAAGCTTCGCCCGCTTAAGGAGCTGGGCATTGACGGCGACGATCACGGTGCTGGCGGACATGAGTACGGCTCCTACGGCGGGGGTGAGCAGGATGCCCACCGTGTACAGCACGCCGGCCGCGAGGGGAATGGCAACGATGTTGTAGCCGGCAGCCCACCAGAGATTCTGGAGCATCTTCCGATAGGTGGCCTGCGAGAGCGTCACGATCTTGGGGATGTCGCGCGGGTCGGAGCGAACGAGCACGATGTGCCCGGCCTCCACGGCCACGTCGGTCCCTGCGCCGATGGCGATGCCGATGTCGGCCGTGGCCAGCGCCGGGGCGTCGTTTACGCCGTCGCCCACCATGGCTACGCGCCTGCCCCGGGCCTGCAGCTCCTCCACCTTCGAGGCCTTGTCCTCGGGAAGCACCTCGGCGAAAACGGT